>CAZDWP010000326.1:0-2621 GCA_964508985.1 uncultured Herbinix sp.
AGACTCAAAATCTGCCGCTCGCGAGGGTGTGAGGGTTCGAGTCCCTCCATCCGCAGTAATCATTTTTAATTGTAACATTAATTAATAACAAAAACTACCCGATTTTTAAATAAAAGAGGGACACTCCTTTATGGAATGTCCCTCTTCTTAAATTTTTAGAAATATTTTTTACTTCCCCATAGATTACCCTTTTTTAGATCAACATACTCATTATAAGCCTGTTCTAAGATTTGCTTTTCATTGGCGAATTTCAACAAATGATAAGCCTCATGAAATTTGTAATACCCTGAGTCAATAAAATACTCTTCTCTTTGTGGTTTGCTGTAATAGCTATCAGACATCATTAGATACCAATGAACATCCTTTAATACTGTATTGTGTGGGGTACTAAAGGTATACTGACTTTTTCCGACATACTTTATAATGGAAGCATTTATTCCAGCTTCCTCCCTTACTTCTCGGATTGCAGTCTCCTTATATTCTTCTCCGTCTTCTACTGTTCCTTTGGGTAGCACCCACCCTTCATATTTGTTCTTATAATTTTTATACAGTAATAGAATCTTTCCTCTGAATATAACAACACCACCACAGCTCGTTGCCTCAATCATCGCAATTCCTCCTGCTATTTGGTGTGTCACCTTTGACTACCCTAGATTATATATCAAAATGACGAATATATCAACTTGTTTTTATGGATATCTAACAAGTCTAATAAGGCGGATAGTCTGTCTGCAGGATTTATTACAGCTCCATATCTACTTATTACCACTCCTTCGCTTGCTCCTTATGGTGCCTATCATTAATCAAAATATGCAGCAAACACCTTTTCTGCTATAGGTAAAGCGTACTCACTGCCTGACCCTTTATTCTCAACAATAACACTAATTGCGATTTTCGGGTCATTTGCCGGAGCAAAGCCAATAAACCATCCATGTGGAGACTTACCCTCCTGTTCGGCTGTACCAGTCTTTCCTGCAACCTTAACATTAAGTTCCTTCAGCCTAGATGCAGTTCCTTCCGTAACGACACTTCGCATAAGGCCTTTAAGATAGTCTGCTTCTTTGCCTGTCATAACAGTAGCTGCTTCCTCTGGTAGATAACCCTTTAGTACACGACCGCCGGCACTCTCTACCCTGTCAATCGCATAGGGTTTCATCATTACTCCACCGTTTGCAATGGAAGCTGCAATCATGACATTATGAAGAGGAGTTATCAGTGTTCTTCCTTGCCCAATAGCTGTCTGCATAGTCTCCTTTACCCCTGATTCACCAACCTTTAGGGGAAAGCTAGAGGGATTATTTGAAATTTTCGCCGGTAGAGATTTATTAAAGAAAAAGCTCTCACTTATGGCCCTAAGGTCATCAATAGTAAGGTCCTTTCCTATGGTTGAAAATGCTGTATTACAGGATTTTGCAAATGCTTCCTTTAAGTCTACATTTCCATGAACCTTCTTATTACTGCAAGATATAGTCATACCTTCAAATTCTGTGCTTCCGTCACATTCATAGTTATAATCCAAATAATCGGGATTAGCTCTCATATAGGCTAAAGCAGTAATAATCTTAAAGGTGGAACCGGGAGGATATAATCCCTGTGATGCCCTGCTAAGCAATGGAGATTCATTATCAGAATCCTCTGAGAGCATCTCCCATTTCTGCTCGATATCATTAGGGTCATAGGACGACTTTGAAACAAGAGCAAGAATTTTACCGGTTCTTGGCTCTAGAACCACTACGGCTCCCTTGTTGTCTCCCAGGGCATCATATGCCACCTTACTTAGCTTGTGATTTAGAGTGGATATCACATTATTACCCGGATTTTTTACCCCTACAAGATCGTTATACATGGCTTCGGTTGAATTGCTGTAGGCTGTAAGAAGGGTAATATTCTCCACCTCCTCAATTCCTGCTCTTCCCCGCATGACCCTCCCTACGACATGGGCATACATATCACCATAGGGATAGCTACGAATCTCATTATCCTCATTATCAGCTACGGTTTCTGCTAGCACTTTCCCATCCGCTGACATTATTTTTCCTCTAGTAACCCTTTTGGCCAAGACATCATGCCTTAGGTTATAGGTAGAGTTAATCACGTCATCACTCTTTACCAATAAAAAGTACGTAAAATATCCCATCATAAGAACAAACAGTCCGACGAAGATATATACTATGGATAATATAGTCTTTCTTCCTGAACTCTTGCTCTCCGATGGATTATGATTATTCACTTTATTATTTTTTCCTTGACCTCTAGTCTTCATGTGTTTCATTGGTTAAAGAAATATCCGCCTTTCTGATATTCGAAGTATTACCTTCGTTATGGATTCCTTGAGCAATCATAAACATTATAACCATGGCTACAATAGAACTTCCTCCAGAGCTAATAAAAGGCAAAGTAACTCCCGTAGAAGGAATAAATTTAATAACCCCTCCTATGGATAAAAAAGTCTGAAAACCGAACATAACCGCAAAACCCAGAGATAATAAGCGGTAGAAATTGTCGGTAGTCTTAATAGATATATTTATCAGAACCAAAAAACAATTAATATATATTAAGATAAGACATATGGCAAACAATCCTCCAAGCTCCTCGGAGATAGCCGAAAATACAAAGTCACT
>CAZDWP010000327.1:0-2605 GCA_964508985.1 uncultured Herbinix sp.
TTATTCTGTTATTCAATTTTTTATTCCTTCAATTTCCACAGAAAGATAAATGCGGAGCAGTCGTTAACATGGCTTTTTCTGTCCCGCATTATCAACTTAATTGTGTATTACTTATGTGCATCAAGCTTTTCCTTTAATGCATTCTTTGCTAAAACTCCGACTACGGTATCTACTGCTTCACCATTCTTATAGATTATCATTGTTGGAATTGACATTACACGATACTGTCTTGCTACATCTGGGTTGTCATCTACATTAAGCTTACCTATTTTAACGATTCCATCATATTCCCCAGCAAGTTCATCTATGACAGGGGCCATCATCTTACATGGGCCGCACCAGTCCGCATAAAAATCTACCAAAACAGGCTTGTCCGCCTCTAAAGCTTCTTTCTTAAAATTGGCATCTGTGAATTGAAAGGCCATATTTTTTCCTCCATTCTTACTGTTCGGATGTCTGTATGGATATAGACATCCGATCAAAAATGTTATTGTTTAGTATCTCATTAAGTTCTTATATTATGTGTCTTTATAATATGTTATGAATTTGAAAAAGTCAATGTATATACTTGGTGGTCTAGTGCCTTTTCTTTTTTATTGTTCCGTTTAGCATTCCTTCCACTTCATCCCATGACCTCTTTAGCTGCATAACCTTTCTATTCAATTTATAGTTACCTCCGGTGGCCTTAGCCATCTTTTTCTTTAACTTATGGTTCATTATACTCCCTAATTTCTTTTCTATCATTCTATTATAATAATATGCACATTATAACATTATGTCTATCTATGAATCAGTTCTATGTATGTATTTGTAGCACTATTGGTGTATTCTCATCATATGAATGGGTTTTCCCTCAGCTACAAACCGCTCTTCATATTCAGTCATTATATTATCTGCAAGATATTCGCTGTTATGAAGGTCATAGGTTATGTTCTTAATACTCCATTTTGCAGCCTCTAGCTCCTCCAAAGAAAAATCAAATAATTTACGATTATCCGTCTTAAATATAATCTCTCCATCTTTTCTTAAGCACTTTTCATATTTGCTTAGAAAATTCCTTGAGGTTAAGCGTCTTTTGAAATGACGGTCCTTTGGCCAGGGATCGGAAAAGTTTAAATATATTCTATCTATTTCATCTTCTGCAAATATTGTGTTGAGATTCTCAGCATAAAAGCACAAAAAGCGTATGTTCTGAGGCTCTGACTCTCCTCTCTTTTCAAGGGCTCTAAGTAGCACGCTGGAATATTTCTCTATACCAATATAATTGATGTTAGGATTACGCCTTGCTAATTCCATTATAAATTGCCCCTTGCCTACGCCAATCTCCAGATGTATAGGATTATCGTTAGCAAAAAGCGATTGCCAGCCTCCCTTTAGTCTCTCAGGCTCGGTAATTACCTGCCTGTCCTTTACCACGGCTTCTCTTGAGCCGGTAATGTTTCTTAATCTCATGACATGCTCCTGTCTATCTTCACTATTTATCTTCTGTTTTTAGTATCATAACATCTGTAATACTTATAAATATAGCTTAAATTATAAGTACAAACTATGAATTCGTCAATTATCCTTTATCATAATAAATGTCGAAATATACTAAAGTATTTTGTTTCAAAAGTAACTAAGTTATAGTATACTTATAAAAGTGTTACGGCTTGTTACTTCCTCTTATTAGTGGAATGTAACTCAACTTAGTATAGAATCTTGTACTTTTTTCGATTTCTGTTTATAATACTAATAGTACAAAAGAAAGAAGGGTGTTCATATGCTAGAGCAACTAAAGCGCCAAGTCTATGAAGCAAATGTGCTTCTGTCTAAGCACCGTCTTTCCTCCTTTTTCTCTGGAAACGTTTCGGGTATTGACCGAAAACATGGATTGATAGTAATTAAGCCTTCCGGTATGTCCATTACGGATATTACGCCGGATGACATGATTGTTGTTAATCTTAGTGGAAAACAGATGGAAGGTAAGCACTTACCTTCTTCAGATACTCTTACTCATATAGAATTATATCGTTCCTTTCCTGTAATAAATGGTATCGCTCACTCCCATGCCAGATGGTCCACCATATTTGCTCAAATGGGACTTGGAATACCGGCTCTCGGTACCACTCACGCCAACTATTTTCATGGGGAGATCCCATGTACCCGCAAATTACGAGCTTATGAAATTCGTGGAGATTATGAGAGAGAGACAGGTGCTGTAATAGTAGAACGCTTTCAAAAGGGTAAAATAAGTCCTGAGGAAATGCCTGGCATATTGGTCTGTAATCATGGTCCATATACCTGGGGTAGAACACCAAATGAAGCCGTTAACAATTCTGTTGTCATGGAGGAAGTAGCATTCATGGCATGGCATTGTATGGCTCTTCCTGATAGATATCTTGTTCCAATGCAAAAAGATCTGCTTGAACGTCATTTCAGCAGAAAGAAGCGTGGCAGATTCGAATCTGATGACTCGACTGAGACGGACTCTTCTCCATTTGAACAGGATTAATCGCCCGATTATGTATATTTAATTTAGTTTTTATGGAGGTCTTTATGAAAAAGTTAATACTTTCTATCCTATGTACTACCTGTTTATTATTATCTAGCCTTACATCCACAG
>CAZDWP010000328.1:0-2601 GCA_964508985.1 uncultured Herbinix sp.
GAAGCCTTCATTCAAAAGAAAGTTCTTTACTAACGATAGGAAAGATATTTAAACAGAGAAAGAAAAACTAGAACACGAAGGGGGAAATAAGTTAGAACACGGATGAAACAGATGCTACGGATAGGCACTGATAAATTCAATCTTATTATATTTACTCATAGTTATATGAATAGTCCTTCTAATCAATGAAATTGATAGAAATAAAAAATCCGTGCTCATCTGTTCAATCGGTTTCATCCGTGTCCAAGCTTTGCATTTTATCCGTAATAAGAAATTGAAAATTTCTTATTATCCAGTTTGCTTTAGCAATCCGTAATAGTAATAACATAAAAAACAATATTAGAACCCATATAGAGAAATAATAATACTGATGATTAGAGTAATATAGATTTAAACTAAAAAATCCGTATTTATCCGTTCAATCTGTGTCATCCGTGTTCTAGCTTCTCCCTTTGTGTTCTGAATAAAAATATACAACCAATGAAAAGACTTAAAGTATTAACTGTAGTAGGTACTAGACCTGAGATTATAAGACTCTCAAGAGTGCTTAACGCCCTCGACGAATCCGACGCCATAGAGCACACCCTAGTCCACACCGGTCAAAACTACGACTACGAACTAAACCAAATATTCTTCGAAGACCTAGGCCTACGCAAACCAGACTATTTCTTAAATGCAGCAGGAAAAAATGCAACAACTACTGCCGGACAGATATTAATAAATATCGACCCTGTATTGGAAGAGGTAAATCCTGATGCTTTTTTAGTATTGGGCGATACTAACTCTTGTTTGTGCGCTATTGCAGCAAAGAAACGCAAAATACCCATCTTCCACATGGAAGCAGGTAATAGATGTTTTGACCAAAGAGTACCAGAAGAAACGAACAGAAAGATTGTGGATCATGTGTCTGATATCAACTTGACTTATTCAAGCATTGCACGAGAGTATTTGTTAAGAGAAGGATTGCCTGCTGATCGTATTATAAAGACAGGTTCACCCATGTATGAAGTATTGCATCACTATTTGCCACAAATAGAAGCATCGGATGTATTGAACAAGTTGAAGTTGGAAGAAGGCAAGTTCTTTGTTGTTTCTGCACACAGAGAAGAAAATATTAATTCGGAGAAAAACTTCTTAGGATTGATTGAGTCATTGAACGCTATTGCTGACCAATACAAAATGCCCATTATTGTATCTACACATCCACGTACCCGCAATATGATTAATCAGAAGCAAGTGAAGGTGAGACCAGAGGTGCAATTCTTAAAACCATTGGGTTTTCATGATTACAATGCATTGCAAATGCGTTCTTATGCTGTGCTGTCTGACTCAGGAACCATATCAGAAGAGTCTTCTATACTCAATTTTAGAGCACTCAACCTCCGTCAAGCACACGAACGACCCGAAGCAATGGAAGAAGCATCTGTAATGATGGTGGGGTTGTCGCCCGAACGTATTATGCAGGGATTGACACAAGTATTGCGACAAGAAGTAGGAGAGAATCGTAACTTCAGAGAAGTTGGTGATTATTCCATGCCCAATGTGAGTGAGAAGGTGGTGAGAATTATTTTGAGTTATACGGATTATGTGAAACGTACAGTATGGAGTGAGTTTTAATTGATGAGTAATAGAAGACAGATAACACTGATTGTATGGAATAGCACAGGTTTTAAAAAAACTTGCAATTTTGATTATTACTTTAAGTAACGAATTAAGGTATTTGATAATGATTTTGCAGAGAATATTTTAAACCTTAAGTTTGAGCTAAATCATAAAAATGAGCTAATAAATTTAGATTGTTAGATATAGCAGATGAAATAGGAGAAGGTGATTATATTGATATTGTTAAAAAAGAGAGTGGGATAAATGGTTTGTTCGATAAAAGCCTTGGAGCTGGTAATATTTCTAATATTAATATTAGATCTGATATAACTCAAACTACTATTACTAGAGAAAATCATAAATCTAATATTGCAAAAAGTGATAGCATAAATCAGAAATTAACGCTGATGTTATAGAGCGCATAGAAAAGTTTGTTGACTGTTTAATAAAAGATATAGATAAAGCTTCCATAGAGAACGATGATTTGGAGTATTTAAAGTTGTAAATTGTAAGTATTAAGTCACAACTAAAAAGATAGGAACCTAAGTTTATCATATTTTAAAATGCATTTGATGTTATAAAGGGTATTGTATCGGGAGTGGGCTCATATATTGACAAGTCAAACGTTGCACCAACTTGAACATATTGGTAGTGGGATTGTTCTATAATACTATTTGCAAATTAAAGTACTTAGACCAAGAGAGAAATATATGGACCAATAGTAATTGCTACTAGTGATATATCTGTAGTTCTCTATATATATGAGAAAATAAAAAGAGTGATTTTTTAAATCAACATAATTCTCATCATTAATAAATAGTTAAACTAAGAAATTGTTATTTTAATAATAATAATTAATAAAACTAGCATCACTCCTTTATTAGTTAGTGCATGTAAAATTCTGTTTATTTACTATTACTTTTCGTACTTTTGCAATAAAGAAAAACAAATATGACGGCAATAGAATTTACTGAGTTAGTTTCCAAACATGAAAAATCA
>CAZDWP010000329.1:0-2596 GCA_964508985.1 uncultured Herbinix sp.
GTAAGGATCTCCATGGGCGATTTCCACTCCCTGTTCTAAATCGGAATAATCAAGTGCTTTTTTATTGGAAAGAGGGTTAGTCTTTGACATCAGAATGTAATAGTTAAATTCGTTGATTAACTCGCTGGTAAGATCTTTTTCCAAAAAAGTAGCTTCGTATTGTTTCTTAAAAGCCTGTTGATAGCGTATTATCCCAAGACGATAATCTGATTGAAGAATGTTTCGTATAGCACGAATGGAATTTGTCTCCTTATAGAAAAATTCTATAGGTTTTGCCTGATTAACTTTCCTGACAAACTCAGAAAATGCAGCAGAAATATAAGTTGCTCGAGGAACGGAGATGGAGAATCTTTGTTTAATCTTTTTATCGCTTTTATATATTGCTTCTATTTCGTCGACCTGGCTTAGTATGTTTCTTGCATATATAAGAAATTCATCACCTTCGGGGGTAACGGTTATACCCTTTGATGTACGCCGGAAGATAATAATTCCCAGAGAATTCTCAAGCTCTTTAATAGCCCGGCTTAAATTAGGCTGATTCATATATAGGTTTTTGGATGCTTGATTTATTGAATGGGTTTTTGCCACTTCCACTGCATATTTTAAATGTAATAAGTTCATACCTATCCTCCAATTCCAGAAATATGTATTATAATAATGTACCATAAACATAGAAAGGCTGCAAACATAATGTGTTGCTATAAATACAATTTCTTTACTAGACCGATAATCTAAACATTTGCCAATTTAGTAAAGTGTGACTTATAGATTGATATATATCAAAACGGATTGACATATACTAATTTCAGTGTTATAGTAATATCAAAATTAGAACTAATATGATTATTTACTGAAAGAAGGGAAGAAATATGAGGGAACTAGAAGAAAAATATCTGATCTTTATTGATGGAAAGATAGCAGAGCATAATAATATGAGTGAACAGTATAAGGCAGACGACCGTAAGGATGAGGCAGACCTGGAGAAAATCAAAGTCAATATCTATGAGATATTCAGAACCTTGTTCCTAAGTGATATTAAACAGCTTGAGGGGAAGGACTTAGGACAGCTTGAGGATATTAATATATATGGCGGATTTCTGATTCGCTTTGACACTATCCCCGCCAACTGGAAGATATCCTTAGCTAAAGCTATAGAGCATGGTGACACTACCAAACAGGTTATTGAGGAGCATAAGCTTGAAGTAGCTAAGGAGCTTAAGGATAAATTCTTGACGATATTTGATGAGCATAGGAGGTAATGATATGACTGAAGACAATACAATTAAATTATTTAAATGCCTATCGGATAAGTCAAGGCTTCAGATTCTTAAGACCCTAATCCATGAGGACATGTATGTAGAACTGCTGGCACAGAGACTGGATTTGGCACCTTCAACTATTTCATTCCACCTCAAGAAGCTTGAGGAAGCTGGTGCTGTCACATCGAGAAAAGAGCAGTATTATAATATTTATAGCATTAATGAGGAGATTTTCAAGTCCTCTATCCTTGATATTATTAAGGAGAAGTCTTCTGAGGCTGAGCTTCAGAGGCGCAGAGAGGAAGATTATAGGAAAAAGGTAATTGAAAATTTCTTTGACTATGGTAAGCTTAAGAATATACCTGCCCAAAGGAAGAAAAGGCTGATTATATTAGAGGAGATAGCTAAGGCCTTTCAACCCGATAAGGAATATACAGAGCGGGAGGTTAATATCATTATCGCAGATTATCATGATGATTTTTGTACCTTAAGAAGAGAAATGATAGGTGAGAATATCTTAACCAGAGAGAATTCAATCTATAGATTAATCAATGATTAATAGATTAGTAATCACTTGTCATCCAATATGACAGGCCATAAGATACTAAGTAATATATTTATAGGCGCAACTAAGAGCAATCGTGACTTTAGTCATGAGAGGTTCAGATGGAGGAATGATGATGGAGTATATCATACACATAGGAAGACCAAAGAATTCTGCAGGAAGGCTTGATAAGGAGCTTCGGACATATGATTTGTTGGATAGCCTTAATATAGAATATCATCGTGTAGACCATGAAGCCTTAGAAACTATGGAGGCATGCATAGGTGTGGATGAGGCTCTTAAGGCATCTATGTGTAAGAATCTATTCTTATGTAACGCTCAGAAGACTAAATTCTATCTATTATTAATGCCTGGAGATAAAAAGTTTAAGACTAAGGACTTATCAAAGCAGATCGACAGCGCAAGACTTTCCTTTGGGTCTTATGAGGATATGGAACGACTACTTGATATCACACCAGGATCGGTAAGTGTTATGGGTCTTATGAATGACAAGAATAAAGAGGTTAAGCTAATCGTAGATGAGGATCTGATCAAGGAGCCTTATCTGGCATGTCACCCCTGTATCAATACCTCCAGCATCAGGCTAAGAACAGAGGAAGTGATGAATAAGCTTCTTCCATTCATAGAGCATCAGCCTATTATGGTAAGTCTCTGAGATAGATATTAGTGACAAGTCTTATATATGTCGAAAGCAAAACACTAAGTATGATAATAGCGATAAGTCTGAAACAGTTAAGAGCAGCGATAATCAACAAAGTAAAAATTAACAACA
>CAZDWP010000330.1:0-2570 GCA_964508985.1 uncultured Herbinix sp.
ATTCGAGGAGGAGAAGCCGGATGTTATCATTAACTTTGCAGCAGAATCTCATGTAGATAGATCAGTAACAGATCCTGGTATATTCCTTCAGACCAATATTATGGGAACGGGAGTGCTTCTAGATGCCTGCAGAGAATATGGTATAAGCAGATTCCATCAGGTATCTACTGATGAGGTATATGGAGATCTGCCCCTAGACAGACCGGACCTATTCTTCACAGAGGAGACTCCGCTTCATACCTCAAGCCCATACTCAGCTTCCAAGGCTTCATCGGACTTGCTGGTACAGGCTTACCATCGTACCTTTAAGCTACCTGTAACTATATCCAGATGCTCCAACAATTACGGCCCTTATCAATTTCCTGAGAAGCTGATACCCCTTATGTTAGCCAATGCCTTGGATGACAAGCCTCTTCCTGTATATGGTAAGGGAGAAAATGTCAGAGACTGGCTATATGTCATGGACCACTGCGTAGCCATAGATTTGATCGTTAGAAATGGAAAGGTAGGAGAGGTCTACAATATCGGAGGACATAACGAGAGAACAAATCTTGAGGTGGTAAAGACCATACTTAAGGAGCTTGGTAAGAACGATGAGCTTATTACATTCGTAACAGACCGCCCAGGACACGACAGAAGATATGCCATAGATCCTGCTAAGATTAGTAAGGAGCTTGGATGGGAGCCTACCACTTTATTCGATGAGGGAATTAAGATGACTGTAAAATGGTATCTGGATAACAAGGACTGGCTTAAGAATATTATAAGTGGCGAATATCAGAATTACTATGAGAAAATGTATCATAACCGCTAAACCTAAACGAACATAGCAACAACACCTATATGAGTAATATTGATATGGTTTTACTGACAATCAACATTATTACCCATATTCTTTATAAAGAGTATCAAAGAATGGACAAATTAGAGAATGTAGCAATAGTGTGTAATTATGTGTAATTATTCCTTTAATCCACTTGACATTCCCACTTTATCGATTTATTATAGTATTACAATAAACAAGAGTATAGAAATATCATAAAGTATAATTAGTAATTTATTAAAAGGGGGATATACATAATGAAGAGTATAGTACCAAAGAGTATGAAAGTTAAATTATCAATGTTGCTTATTGCTTTAATGGTAGCACTTACGGCTATAGTTGCCGTGAACAATCCATCAGCTAATATTGCTGTAGCAGCAACAAAGCCAACAATTTCAAAAAAATCACGTAATATTTTAGTAGGAAAGAAGTACAACCTTAATATTAATAATAAGGTAGCTAAATCTACCTACAAATGGACAAGTGGTGACGATGAGATTGCTACAGTTAACAAAAGAGGTATCGTAACAGCCAAGTCAAAAGGTGTAGTTGTAGTTACTTGCTCTATCAAGACACCAGACAATAATACTATTAAAGTTACATCTAAGATTACTGTGAGAGAGCCTGCCACAGGTTTTACTATTAAAAATAAGGTCTCAGCACTTAATCTAGGACAGATATACGACTTTAATAGAAGCTTGACTCCATCAACTTCTAATGATAAGACTACTTGGACAAGCAGTGATGTCTCGATAGCTGACCCTGATTCTCTTGGTAAATTCACCGCATTAAAGGAAGGTACGGTTACTATTACCGGAACCACCATGAGTGGCCAGTCGGATTCAGTTACTTTTACCGTGGTTGACAAGGAAGGAATTGTAACCAATCAGGCAGAGCTTGATGCATTAGTCGGAAGTGGAGCAGAGCTTATTACAATTAAGACTGATAAAAGAACTGTGCTGAGTCTTAAGGCAGGCGAACACTTAAGCCAGACTCTAGTAGTCGATACTCCGAATGCTGATATAATTAATCGTGGTACCTTTAAAGCTATTGAAATAAAGCAAGTCAAATCAAATACTTGGTATGAGAGAGCAGTTGGAAATCTTTTAAAGATATTTGCTAAGGATATCAGTATCATTGTGGACTCAAATGCAAGTGTTTCTATAGAAGTAAATGAAGAAGATGCCATATTAAGGATTAATAATAATGGTAAGATCGAAGAAATAGTTATCAATAAGAAATCTGCTCTTAATATTTATGGAGACAGTGAAGAGGATGTACCTGTAACAGTAAATGCAGAAAATATAACAATTAAGACAAGTGTACCTCTTAACTTGGTTTGTAATAAGAAGATTAATCTGGAAATCCTTCCAGGAGCTGAGAAGACAACAGTTAAAGCTGCATCTAAGGATGTAGTTCCCAATATTACTGGAAATAATTCCATTAAAATAGTAATTGATGGTGAAGATGGTGAATACACAATGCCTCAACCAGATGGAAACACAGGTGGAAGCGGAGGCTTTGGTGGAGGCTCAGGTGGAGGCTCAGGTGGAGATTCTGGCTCAGGTGATGATTCTGACACTGATCCGACACCTCCATTACAAGACGGTGAGTATAGACTTGAAAAGGATATTAAAAATTTAGCATCAGTGAAGGTTGAGTTTCCTCCTTTAAGTCTTGATTATACATTAGGTTCAGATATGCTTAAGACACTAACTGACTACTTAGATGATCAATCTGATACTGT
>CAZDWP010000331.1:0-2567 GCA_964508985.1 uncultured Herbinix sp.
GTGTCGCCTATGGCGACGGGATGAGAGGTAACTATGAATAATAAGAAAAAGCTGATAATTATTGGTGTATGTATAGTGATAATTATTGCAGTACTTACCGCCAATGTTATTCGCCGAATCAAATCCGAAGAAGATCATAAGGCTGATGAGGACATCGTTAAGGAAAATGTTATAACGAGAGCTGAAGCATACCGCCTTTTAAGCTACCTCGAATATGATAAGGCAGGCAGAGAAGCCATAAAGATGGAAATAAATTATGCGGATAAGGATATGTCTGATTGGTATGACAGCTATGTGAATGCCGTAAGGAAGATGGGGCTTATAGAGGGCAATATTACAGTCTCTCCTAATGAAGCCTTAACAATAGGACAAGGGAAGGCACTAATAGATAAGCTTATTACTAAGAACCCTTATCTTCAGGGTGTGTACACAGAGCTTTCATTTGATTTTTTAAAAGCGGATGAGGAAATGCTGATACCGCAGTTCTTGGAGCTATATAAGGCCCTTCTTGAGATAATACCTGAGGATGAGCGCCTACCCAAGGACGAGGTTATTTTTATTCTTGATAGGGAGATTAATGAAGACGGTAAGGACAGGATTGTTGCAGACCTGGGTAGATACTATTATCAGAACGCCAGAGACTATGAAAAATTTTTTGGTCAGGAATCTAATAGGTCCTATATTAGATTGACTGGTGATGAATTTCTTAATCGCTTTAATAACAAAGGAATAGAAGTACTAAGCTGTGGAGATGAAATAGTGTATATCAGTAAGATACACCAAGATAAAATAGTCATACAAAATGTATGGATTAAGCAGGGAAAGGGAATAGATGTGGCTACTTATATTAACGGAGTCCACAAGGAGCTTCAGACTCAGTTTAAGCTGTCACAGGAGATAGAAAGTGTAATCGGAGATATATCGATACAGAATGAAAAGGTTGTCGCTATAAGTGTAAAGCCTGACAGGATACAAGGTAAGGTGTTGTTATCTGGTGAGGACTTTATCGAGATTGAAGGTTATGGTAAAATTCCCCTTGAGAAGGATTATCAGATATACAAAATATATGGTGAGCTTTCAATGGAGCGAACCAATGGAATACTGGTCGGTTATGATACAACGGATTTTGTAGTGTCTGGGGGAAAGATAAGCGCGGCCTTGATAAGAGAAAGCATAAAAGCAGAAAATATCAGGGTTCTCATTCATACTTCAGGCTTTAAGAATATATATCATGACAAGGTTGAGTTTGGTGGCACCTCCGATTATGTCATAAGGGTTGGTGAAGATGAAACATCATATACAGCAGAAGAAACCATAACTCTTCAGCCTGGAGACAGTATGCTATCTGCCGGAAGAGTAATTATTGAGCCTGCTTCAGAGAAGGGGAGGATAAAGCTTCTCTCAGTAGAACGTTCTACAGGAGTCCCAAGATATCGTGGAAGGGTAGAGATAACTCAGGGGGATAAGGGCTTGATAATTGTAAATGAGCTTCCTCTGGAGGAATATCTATATGCAGTTATACCAAGCGAAATGCCTACCTATTATGGTTTAGAGCCTCTAAAAGTCCAGGCTATATGTGCAAGAAGCTATGCATATCGTCATCTTATGGCTAATAGCCTAAGCGGTTATGGAGCCCATGTGGATGATAGCGTATCCTATCAGGTATACAATAATATCGAGGAAAATGAGGATTCTATCCTTGCTGTTAAGGATACCTACGGAAAGGTTGTTGAATACGAGGGAGATATAATTACAGCATATTATTTTTCGACATCCTGCGGACATACAAGCTCGGTTGAACATGTATGGGCTAATGGTGTAGCAACGCCATATCTTAGCGGAAGGCTTCTTAATGTAGAAGGAGACGATAGCCAGGATGTGATGTCGGGTCAGAATGCTACCTATACAGACTTAATTAAGGAAGAGAATTTCAGAAGCTTTATGTTGGATCAGAATTACGATACCTATGATAGTGCATTTAGCTGGTATCGCTGGTATGTTACGATAGACACTGTAGATATAGTAAATACTATTAACGAAAAGCTTGCCGGAAGATATCGCGCAAATCCTGAGCTAATAAAGACCTTAATAAGCGGGAGCCCACTGGATAAGGATGCGGTATATGAAAGCCAGCCTGTAGATACAGTCGGTAATATAGTGGATATATTCGTGGGAACCCGTGGGACCGGTGGAATCATATATGAGCTTATTATACAGGGAAGTGAAAGAACCATTAAGGTTCAGACAGAATATAACATCCGTGCACTATTATCACCATCTAAGGACACGGTATATCGTCAAGAAGAAGATGGAGTAGATAACCTAAGTCTTCTGCCCAGTGCATTTTTCTTCATAGATCAGAATTTGGAGGATGGAAAGCTGGAGAGTATCTCAATTACCGGAGGCGGCTATGGTCATGGTGTGGGAATGAGCCAGAACGGCGTTAAATCCCTGTCAGATGCAGGTAAGAAGTATGAAGAGATTATAAAGTATTTTTATAAAGGAACGGATATTGGATTCATATATTAATCGGTACCTGGTACCGACTCATTCCGACAAAAAAATCG
>CAZDWP010000332.1:0-2531 GCA_964508985.1 uncultured Herbinix sp.
TCTGTAGCTTTTACTGAGTCAGCATCCACATCATTGCTTGCTTCTACTTCATCTGGTGTTTCTGTTAACTGCATACCCTGATTTGCTTCGATAACCGCATCTGCCATCCTAGATACAATTAACTTAACTGCACGAATAGCATCGTCATTACCAGGAATAACAAAATCAAGCTCTTCTGGATCACAGTTGGTATCTGCTATACCGATTAAAGGAATTCCAAGATTATGTGCCTCTTGAATACAGATTCTTTCCTTCTTAGGATCTACTACAAATATTGTATCAGGAATCTTCTTCATGTTCTTGATTCCGCCAAGGTTTTTCTCAAGCTTATCCCATTCTTTCTTTAACTGGATAACTTCCTTCTTAGGAAGAACATCAAATGTTCCGTCCATTGACATTTTTTCAATTTCTCTTAATCTGTTAATTCTGCTCTTAATTGTCTTGAAGTTGGTTAACATTCCGCCTAACCATCTTTCATTTACATAGAACATTCCGCAACGCTCAGCTTCAGCCTTAATAGCATCCTGTGCCTGCTTCTTTGTTCCTACAAAGAGAACTGTTCCGCCATTTGCAACAATATCTTTAACTGCATAATATGCTTCATCTACCTTAACAACTGACTTCTGTAGGTCAATGATGTAGATTCCGTTCCTCTCTGTGTAGATGTACTCCGCCATTTTGGGGTTCCATCTTCTAGTCTGATGTCCAAAGTGTACACCAGCTTCCAATAACTGCTTCATTGAAATAATGCTCATAATTTACCTCCATTTGGTTAATATCATCCGCATACATCATATTCCGTGCACTCCGTAAAACTACGGCACCATGCATGAAATCAGCATGCGTGTATTGTTTTAAAAACATTGTGATTATAACACAACAAGTTGAACGTGTAAAGGACATTTATATAAATAAATGTTTCTTATCCGGCTATTGTATTAAGAATTGTTAGATAATTGGAATCTTTAGATAATGTATATGTTCCTATTCTGATTACACCTGCCTTACCCTGTCGCTTAATATAATCATCAAATTCCACTGCATCATCGATTAGTCCTTTATCTGCAAGCAACTCCGATACCTGACGAGATGACATCCCTCTAACAATTGTAAATGTAATTTGAGATGGCACGGTATCTTCATCATCTGTCTCTTGTACTTCCGGCTCGACATCTCCATCGGCACTAGTATCAGCTTCTGTATCTGCACCAGCAACTACATCGGCACCTACATCGGCACCGACATCAGCACCGACATCAGCACCTGAATTATTATTAACGTTTTCATTATTTTCAACTATATCAATCTCAGAATCTTCCTTATCTATTGATTGCTCAAGAACCTTCTCAAGGTTATCATCACTATCCTCTTCCTTCATTACCATACCAAGCTCCTGGGCTCTAGCCATGATTTCCTTATCGGATAGCTTTTCCTTCTTACCTCCAAAGGAAAGAACGATTGTTGTTACTAGAATTCCGATTCCAAGTCCTCTCATATAGTATTTTAACTTCATTTCAATAACCTCGTCCTTCTTGGTACTTTATTATGAAAGTTTAAAACCGTACTATCTGTCTGAAAACAAATCTACTACAAGCTTAACTTCTCCCTGTCCGATACCTAATTGCTTAGCAATGTCCAATATAGTTTTTCCCTGAGAATGTAGCTTAAGTATCTCACTATTGTTTATGGAAATAGTTGGCTGGTTACTTTCTTCCGATTCTATTGCAGATACTGCTACAGACTGTCTCTTCATATTCTTTGCCTGTGTGTCAAGCTCCCTAGACTCTACCCCTTCTTTATCGGGTACCTTTTCCTTATCATTAATAGACTCCTTAGCCTTACGCTGGGAGTTATTAATTTCTTTAGCGGTCTCTTTTAGCTCTTTTTCCTTATGATTTAGCATATTATAAAGGAATACTACCTCTTCATGATTCCTTGTTATTTTCTCGAGAATCTGATCGGAGTATTCACTCACTGCCATTATTTTCTCATTAGAAAGCTTACTGAGGTAATCCTCGGTCTTTGCTATGGCTTCATCGCTTGCAACAGTCAATATCTCATTTTGCTGCTCCTTAATGGTATTGATTTCTTCCTGTAAATATATATCCTTAATA
The DNA here is from genome assembly GCA_964508985.1 of uncultured Herbinix sp. Classification (GTDB taxonomy): domain Bacteria; phylum Bacillota; class Clostridia; order Lachnospirales; family Lachnospiraceae; genus Mobilitalea. The sequence goes on from CAZDWP010000332.1 coordinate 2,115, forward strand.
CCACTACTTTCTAAAGATAGGCCACTTGCTTTCTTATCGGGATGGGCAACTATCCTGCAGCTAATTATTATGATTATTATTCCAAATATAAGCATTACTATTTCTAACAGGTTCATATATACTCCACTCCTAGGAAATTTGCTATGAATAGACATAACTAAGGTGCATTAGAAGCGGACGTTATATTAAAATATCAATTCCGCCTGGTCTGCCTTTATTATTGTTAGATTCATTGTCCTTATTCTGATTTTCTTTATCTCGTTTCCCTTGCCCGCTATTTCCTTTATAGCTGTTTTTGCTTTCTTCCTTGGCATCATACCGGAATTCCTTATTATCACTCTTTGTTGTTTGCAGTGGTTTATTTGCCTCGGATTGTATCATGTTTTGAAAGCTTTTGCTTATCTGAACCTGTTCATG
>CAZDWP010000333.1:0-2523 GCA_964508985.1 uncultured Herbinix sp.
AGAAATCTCAGGAGGAGTTCTTTCTAGAATAATTCTTATAGCATCTATTATTGAATATAAATATTCAGAACTGGCTTCATATACGGTTTTTGAATTAACTTCCATAAGAGAAGGAAGTCCTGTTACCACATCTCTACCATATACCTTAATTGATGCCTCTAAACCCGGCAAGGCGCTGGCTAGCTGCTTCTTGATTTTTTCAGCTGTTTTATCACCAATATAAAGATTGTGCTTTTTCTTTACAACACTTTTTATAGACTCATCTAGCTTATTTCCGCCTATAGGTATTAATTTGCTTAATACTATACCACCTAATGACAATATGGATACCTCAGTGGTATCTGCCCCTATATTAACAACCATCACGCCTCTGGCGGTCATGATTTCAAGACCAGCTCCAAGAGCGTCGGCTATGGGTTTATCTACAATCTTAACATGTCCTACTTTTAAGGCTGAACGCGAAATAAGCTCATAAAAGGAACGACGTTCAACCTCTGTTATATCAGTTGGAGTAGCTACAATATAATCAGCTAAACCTGCCTTTTTGGATCCACCAAGCTTCTTGATAAAATGCACCAAAAGGGCTGTCATATTAGCAACATCAGCTATTACACCGCTTCTGACAGGATGGGTTACCACTATGTTAGCAGGTGCTTTTTCATACATATCATATGCCTCGTCCCCTGTAGCAATAATTGCTTTTCTATCAGCTATGGCAATCATATTGCGCTCATCCAGTACGATGCCCTGCCCTTTTCTGCATATTTTTATCGTACTTGTCCCAAAATCAATACCATATGTTTTTGAAGCCATATTGTAAGTACCTCCTATACACTTTGATGTCATTGTTTATAAGTAAACTAAATTAAATAAGTCCTTGTTCTTTTAAGCTGATATATCTATTATCACCAATTATAATATGATCCATAAGCGTTAATCCAATTAAATTACTAGCTTCCTTAATCCTTTTGGTAACTCGGATATCCTCTGAACTGGGTGAGGGGTCTCCACTGGGATGGTTGTGAACAAGAACAATATTCACTGCTTCTTCCTTTAAAGCTTGAATTAAAACCTCTCTGACAGGCATGATGGAAGCGTTAATTGTCCCTGATGACATAACCATATCTCTTATAAATCTGCTTTTAGAATCCAGCATTAAGAGTAGCACCTGCTCTCTGGAAAGGTGACGCAAATCCTGCATATAATAATCTGATATACTTTTCGGAGTTATGAACTTTAAGCTTTCTTTATGTATCTCCCTGGACATTCTTTTCGTCAATTCAGTCAGACATAAAAGCTGGATGGCTTTCACTCTTCCTATACCACAGATCTGTGTGAGCTCCTTCATGGTCAGGTAATTCAAGCCTTTTAGTCCCGGATTACTTGTCGAATAATTAAGTACGTTTACCGCAAGATCAATAGCTCTTAGACGCTTAGTGCCTGTTCTTATTATAACGGCTAATAGTTCAGCATCGGATAAGCTCCCTGGACCATAGGTCTCACATTTTTCATAGGGACGTTCCGACAGCGGTAATTCCTTGACAGTTAAATGATTAGTATTCATGATATCCTCCTTCATTCTCTCTCCAAGAAATCAGATTCTATCAGCTTTATTATTATATCTTTTTATATATGATAACGGATGTAATTGCACCGATTACGCTAGCGATAGTAATCTTTATTCTAAGACCAAAATAGACTGCAACTGCTCCCAAATCAAGACTTACAACTTTACTGCTATCAGAATTTCCAATAGCAAAATCTATACCATAGTTTAACCATGATAAAAAATCTATATTTCTAACCAGATGGCCGATAAAGCTTCCCACCACTATACCAGCAAGAATTAAAAGAAATAAAGCCCATTTATTTTTACCCAATGCTCTAGCCATAATATTACTCCTTTTCAAATCCCTTTGCCTTTATTATTTGAATATATTACTCTAATTTTATCACAATAAAGTGTCTTTGTATACAGTAAGAATGTCACTAAACCGTTCTAATCACACTATATCACGATTAAGTAAATTCTTATCATATAGACGTTGTAAGGACTTAAGAATACCATATTTGGCATGGTGCCAGGTAAGGCCTCCTTGGAAAAACACTGTATATGGTGATTTAATAGGTGCATCTGCCGAGAGCTCTATGGATGAGCCCTGAACAAATGCGCCGGCAGCCATTATTACATCACAGTTATAACCTGGCATAGGCCAAGGAACAGGTGTTACAAAGCTATCAACAGGAGCCGCCGCCTGTATACCTTCGCAAAATGCAATGACAGCTTCAGGACTATTAAGGGTTACGGCTTGAATTATATCATGTCTCTCCTCATGTCCATTAGGAAGGACTCCAAAACTAAAATGTTCATATAATTTAGCAGCATATATAGCTCCCTTTAAAGCCCCTGATACTACTTGAGGAGCCATAAAGAGACCTTGATATAAGCTCGAATTAATACCAAGGGTAGCACCCACTTCCTTACCAAGTCCAGGTGCGGTAAGTCTGTAAGATGCATTTTCT
>CAZDWP010000334.1:0-2510 GCA_964508985.1 uncultured Herbinix sp.
CATCATCATCTTATAATTGATATTCAATAATCTGTTCTTCATTATTCACATCTAAGCCGAATAGTCTGTTATTTTCTTCGTTTATAGTGAAACCCGTTATATGTCTATCTAAAGTATATTGACAAATAGGTTCGCCTTCAAGGTTGAAAACTTGAAGGATGTTACCGCCTTCAATTTTAGTGGTTGGATTCCTCCTTATATTTTTAAAAGAACGTCCCCAAAAAACTGTATATATTTTATCTTTACCTACCTGCACGTCGCTATATCCCATAATTCCGTTTGGTATTGCATTAGCACCTTGGTTTATAAATTCAGGCTCTCCATGTTTTCCATATAAAATATTCACTATTTTATTTGTTTTTATATTGTAAATTTCGATAACTTGCCCTAGCTGTGTTACGGTACACAATATTCCATTATTGGGATTGTAGTCGATAAAAGAGCGCCAAGCTTGTGCTAAGGCAACACCTGAAATATTAGGGTCTTTTCCTTTTTTTGTAGGAATTTCAAATAATTGTTTTATGATACTTCCATTAGAATCTACAATATTTATTCTGCATTTTCCAGTATAATCTGTCATAGCAAATAGCGAATCATCAATTAAAGTAAAATCTAAACTCCTCACTAATTTATCAGAAAGACGTATTTGCTTAAAGGTGTGATCATTATTACTATCGTAGATATTAATTGTTTCCTTATTTGCGTCTAACAAAAATAAATCTCCATTTTTATTTAAACGGATATTTTCAACACTTAGAAAATCATCTGGTCCATTGCCCTTGAGAGCATAAGATTCTATAAGTTTCATACTTGGATAGGATAATATATGACAATAAAATTGATATCCATGCAAATCAAGTACGTAGAATGACGATTCTTTTTGTCTAATTCTGAATGGATACCTCAAAGAAACAGAATCAACAATGGGTAGAGTTTTTCCAGTTAGTTCTATTCCTTCTTCAAAGTGAAACCCTGAATAATTAGATTCTATACACCCTTGCACCACAAGAACAGAAGAAAAGAATATGATTGTCAATGTTTTCATTAATAATAATATAATACTTTCTCGTTTTTATATGGACAATCAATACTTCCTAGCCCTACACAAATATAAGGATTACCTGTTTCAGGAAAAGAAAGGCATTCAATGTTCTCCAGTAGAAGTTTATTGATTTTTTCGCTGTTAGATTGATAGTTTGAGCTAATTGAAACAGAGGCTATAGTTACAGCTAAGGCAAATGTAAAAGCAATTTTTTTCATGTTTTGGTACTTTATTATTTTGATTTGAAGCAAAGTAAAACAATGTAACTGTTGTAATGAAATATATTTATGTTAAGATTCTATCTCAATTCTGTTTTCATTTATTATCTTTGCAATAACATCAGAGAAATGGTGCGAGATAAATTGAATAGCATAACAACCCCCATATGAGAGCAATCAAAAATAGATATACAATTGTAAATGTTTTGATAACAGTTGTTTTGGTTGCTACAATAGTCAATCAGGTTGTTTGGTTGAACAATATGTACAGTCTACATCAACGGGAATTGCAAAATACTGTCAACCAAGAAGCAAAAGTGGCTGTGTTGATGGAGATTGCAGAACGACTAGAGTTGATGGGAGGTGTTCGAGTATCTTCAGGAAACATTCTATCACCAAATGATACATCAAGATTTATTTTTAAGGAAGTGACTACAAAGGATTCTGTATATACATTTAAGATTGACAAAAATGATCCGAACATTACTTCTAAAATATTCCAATTTGTTATAAAAGATAGTGAACCCATTAACTTAGATAAACTAAGGGTGCTATTTGAAATAAAAATATCTGATAAGTACGACATAGAAAGTACCTATTTTGATTATATTGATTTGGAGAAAAATGAGTTGATCAGTACCAATAAGCCAATCAATGTAAAGAGCAAAGGATATGTGAAAACAGATACTATACCTTTGGATATTATCAATACAATTGGCGTTGTGGGATATGTGAAAATCACCAATAGTGCTCTTCTCGACAAAATGATGTATCAGTTGATGTTGTCTGTGTTGCTAATTGTGATTGGCATTGTATCTCTGTTTTACATTTCGAGGAGTTTCATTTTTCAGTTGAAAACCGAAAAAATGCGCCGAGATTCTGTTAATGCAATGACACACGAATTTAAACGTCCTATATCTAGTGCCGTGGCCATGTCATCGTTGATTCAGTTTTATATGGAAAAAGAGGAGACTAGTAAGGTGCTGGAATATACTAGTAACATTCAACTCGAATTGAACAAGCTCACCCAATACACAAAAAGGATACAACAGATAAGCAACAATGAAAAAGGAAATCTGGTGTTAAATAAAACTAGGGTCGAAGTAGTACCTTTCTTCAATATGCTCAAACAACGCTACCACTTATCTGCTGATAGTGACAAAGAGACACATGTGCAGTTAAAAATCGCCACCATCCAAAAAGAGATGTGTGTTGATTTGCTTCACTTCTCAAACGTGATGGACAATTTG
>CAZDWP010000335.1:0-2502 GCA_964508985.1 uncultured Herbinix sp.
GTAGAACGGGCAAAAGAATTAGAATGCCTTTATCTTACAGAAGAGGCCTTAGCAGAAGTATCTTTATCTAACAGCTTAGAAAAGATTGCTTCTATTATACCTATGGGCTTTAGAAGTATCAATAATTGCACTGTAATCATTGAGCTTGACGGACAGATATATAATAAGAAGCCCTCAAAAAGTAATGTGGATGTGTTGTGTTCTGTAATAATTGTTAATGATGAAACCCGGGGATTTATAAGGGTAATGTATCCTAAGCATACATTTGCTGATGATGATGTTGTCTTTCTTGACCAAGAAATACGGCTTCTTAACACTATAGCTAGAAGGATTTCAGAAGCAATCGATAAAAGGACTCCTGCTTATAATCCTAGCTATAACAGTCAGTGGAAGGCCATTCTTAATCTACTACAAAAAACTGACAACAAGGCTCTACTTTATGTTTGTGAGAAAATGCTTGCCCTGTTAGCTGTGATTAATCCTGCTACTGTTCAAAATATTTCTAAGGAATTTGAGTGGGTTAAATATGATGTTCACGATGAGATTAATTTTCCCTTGGAGGCTCTTCCCGAGGTTGACCTAATAAGTCTTAGTAATAATGTATTCGAAAATGCTGCTAAGCATTTAAATGATAATCAGATATATGATCATATTAACCTTTGGATTTATCAGAGGAAATCATATGATTTAATTAAGATCGTTGATAAAAGAGATTCGGATTTAAACAAAATCTCTCAGGCCTTATCGGCATATTTAAAGGCTGTTAATAATAATGACTCCTCTAATGATGCTACGCAAAGATGGTTGCTTGCAGAGTTAACAAGACGCTTTTTAACTGATAATCCAAAAGTTATTTCAAAGATTTATGACTATATCAATGTCCAAGAATTTATTAACCTGCTTGATTGTTTTATATGCTCTCCCTGGAGTGTCGGACGTATAGGTGGAAAGGGCGCAGGACTATTAATGGCTTATCAGATTCTTAATGCCCATAAAAGCAAAATAAAGTTCGAGAATATCGTTCTCCCTAAGACTTGGTATATATCCTCGGATGAGTTCAAGAACCTTTTAGAGGATAATGGTCTTGATGAATTAAATGAGCACAAATATCTGGATATGGTTGATATCCGTATCTCTTATCCAAGAATAATTCAGAGAATGAAAAATGCTCGCTTATCTCACTATATTATAAATGAGCTTAATAAAATCCTGGATACATGTATAGATTGCCCCTTAATTATTCGTTCATCGAGTATTCTAGAGGATCAAATTGATACCTCGTTTTCAGGGAAATATAAAAGCTTATTTATAACTAATATTGGTACTAGGGAAGAACGTATGAAGCAGCTAACAGATGGTATATTAGAGGTATATGCTTCGATTTTCAATCCTGATTCGATTGAGTATCGCAAGGAACGAGGTCTCCTTGATTGCGATGAAGAGATGGGAATTATGATTCAAGAGGTTGTAGGATGCAAGGTAGGAAGTTACTACTTCCCTCTTTTTGCCGGTGTTGCCTTTAGCAATAACGAGCTAAGATGGTCATCACGGATTAAAAGAGAGGACGGACTACTACGGATGGTTGTGGGACTTGGCACTAGAGCGGTTGATCGTATTGGTGAGGACTACCCTATATTGCTCTCTCCGGGCCAGCCTAATCTTAGAATAAATCAATCTCCCTACGATATTCTAAAATATTCACCTCAATATATGGATGTTATAGATTTGGAGAACAATCAATTCTTAACACTACCGATTGCAGACCTAATTAAGGAATATGGGAGTTCGATACCTAATATCACCTATATGGCATCAGTACTAAAGGATGATATCATAATTGATGTAAGCCCGATAATTACGGATTTTAGAAATGATAATATCATAATTACATTTGACAAATTAATTAATAAAACACCATTTGTTAAGCAGGTCAAATCAATCCTATCTTTATTAGAGGCGGAGCTAGGCTATCCCGTAGATATTGAATTTGCCTGTGATGATAAGAATTTTTACCTACTTCAGTGTAGACCTCAAAGCAGAAACCACGATAATGCTCCTGTAGCAATCCCGATAAATATCCCTACTCATGGCTCTGTATTTACTGCCAATAAGTATATATCAAACGGAAAGGTTACAGGAATAGAGACGATTATATATGTTGATCCTTATGAATATTCCAAATTAGGATCTGTGGATGATTTTATGAATATCCGTACAATAATCAGTGAATTAAATAAGCTTCTTCCCAGAAAAAGCTTTATTTTGATGGGACCCGGTCGTTGGGGAAGCCGTGGAGATATTAAACTCGGTGTTCCAGTTGCATATTCAGATATAAATAATACAGCTATGCTTATAGAGATAGCGCTTAAAGAGTCCAAACACGAGCCCGAATTATCCTTTGGAACTCATTTTTTCCAGGACCTAGTAGAGGAAAATATAAAATATCTGCCTTTATATCCCGAGGATAGCGATATAATATTTAACCAATCCTTCTTTAGAGGC
>CAZDWP010000336.1:0-2498 GCA_964508985.1 uncultured Herbinix sp.
TTGGTTTAAATTATTCAGAAGAGGAATATGGTCAGGTGTCTTTGTGGAAAGTAATAAAACGAGTTTCAAAAACGTATAGAGATGGGTTTCTTCTAAAGTTTATAATGAACTCATGGTTATTAGCTCCCATTTTGCCTAGGAAGGTTAGACCGTGGATTTTGAAAGTTATTGGAGCAAAAGTTGGTAGCGACGTGTTTATTGGCTCAAATGTATGGATAGACGCAGGTCATGCAGACATGTTGATTTTAGAGGATCATGTTCATATTGCCGGTGAAACTACTTTACTTTGTCATCAAAGAAATCTAACTAACTATAGCATTGGTGATGATTATGCAAAACTTGGTTATAAAGTTGCTGAAATTCATTTGAAAAAAGGTTGTTTGATAGGACAAAGGGCTATGATTATGCCCGGTGTAACTATAGGTGAAGGTGCCATTGTTGGTGCATACTCTTTAGTCACAAAAGATATTCCTGCGTGGACAATTGCTACAGGCAGACCGGCAAAAGTTGTGAAAGAAATAACAGAGAGAAAAGAATCAGCTCTATAATGGATAAAAATCCTTTTTCTTTATATGATTTCTTAGGTTATGTCATACCTGGTGGTATAACACTTATTTTTGCATGGCTTATTTTTCATTCACCTTTAAATTCAATTGCTGATGTGATAACAATAGACGATCAGTTGATGAATTTAATGAGTTGGAATAATATACTAATCCTACTTTTGATTTCTTATATAACAGGTCATTTTATTGCTTTCTTATCCTCTTTAACTATTGAGAAATTTGCTTTGTGGCACTATCAATATCCATCTAGGTATTTATTAAGTCAAAGACCTCCTAAATCGCGTTATTTTAAGTTTTTATTTTTGAAAAAAGAGAAGAAATCAAATTCGAGAAAATCAATTTTATTTATTTGGAAAATAGCGTTGATGGTATTTCTTTTACCAATTACAGTTTTATCATGTGTCATAGGTAGGGTGTTCAATTTGAATGTTTTTGTAGTTAAACCTCTCGATAGTTATCTTCAGAAATGTGTAGAAGTAAAAGCGAAAATGTTAATTGATAAGTTGAATTTGCCAGCTATTAATAACAGAGAGACTAAAGAGGTAGATTATCTTAGAATTATCTATCACTATGAATATGAAAAAAATACAAAGCAGAGTAAGAAGATGGATAATTATGTTGCGCTTTATGGTTTCCTAAGATCAGTCTCTTTGATATTCGTATTTTTATTTGACTTCTTATTATACAAAAGCTTACTTTCTATCAATTTTAGTTATGATGTCAATCAGAGTTTTTTACTATTAATGCTTATTGTTGGATTGGTTTCTTATATTTTCTATTTGGGTTTTATGAAGTTCTATCGCAGATATACCTTAGAGTGTTATATGGCACTTATAACAGATGAAAGTTTAACTAATGCATAATGCTATGAATATCCTAACATTCGACATAGAGGAGTGGTACATAGAAAAAACCTATCATGGAGGCAGAAAAGAAAAGTATGCTGAATTTGATAAAATTTTGGCACAAATACTTGATTTGCTAGATAGGTTAAACATTAAAGCAACGTTCTTTTGTGTGGGTGAAATGGCAAATGATTTCCCTGAAGTAATAAAGCGTATTGCAAATAGAGATCATGAAATTGCTTGTCATTCCAACAAGCACCTCTGGCTTAATAAGCTAAGTAAAGCCGAGGTTGTAGAAGATACTAGACAAGCAGTAGATTCATTAGAACAATGTACAGGTCGAAAAATTGTAAGCTATCGTGCTCCAGCCTTCTCGATTGGGGCAAACAATCCATGGGTGTTTGAAATTTTAGCTGAATGTGGTATTGAAAGAGATGCTTCGGTATTTCCCGCTGTGCGTGATTTTGGTGGTTTTGCATCATTTACAGAAAAAACTCCTTCTTTGGTAACATTCAATGGTATTACTCTGAAAGAATTTCCTATTGCAACTATAAAGCTATTAGGAAAAGACGTAGCTTATTCAGGTGGTGGTTATTTCAGGTTTTTCCCTCTTTTTTTTATTCGTAAACAAATGACGAAAAAATCCTACTCAATGACTTATTTCCATATTGGTGATTTAATAGTTGATATGAAAAGGGTAATGACGAAAGATGAGTATGAAGAGTACTTTAAGGAAAATGGAGGCTTAGTTAATCGCTATAAACGATATGTAAAAAGCAAACTTGGAACTAAAGGTGCACTAAATAAACTAACTAAATTAATAGAGTCTATGGATTTTATTGATTTGGAAGAAGCTGATAAAAGGATTGATTGGGGTTTAACACCAAAAATTGAGTTGAAATAAATTTAAAAATAACAATAACAATACGTCTATGGAAAGTACTATCAAAACAGTCTTAGAAAAATGGATAAAAGGTGCAGATGCTTTTAGTTTTCACCCTATGGATATGAATCGATTTTATGATCTTGTTCACGAATGTATAAAAGAAGATTACATACTTACTCAAGAAGATATTGCAGATGCGAT
>CAZDWP010000337.1:0-2489 GCA_964508985.1 uncultured Herbinix sp.
GTCTGCATAGTATCAACAGTCTGGCTATTACAGACCAATACTTCTTTGTGGTAAATACCATCAATGCTGTTACCAAGGTTGCAAGAACGGATAGAGAGACATCGGATACTGTTATAAAGGAATGGCCAGATTATTTAATTGGGAAGATTGCTACCTATAATAATGTTTTATATGCATTTGGCTCTTCTTTGACCGATATGAAATCAGAATTAATTGAGATTGACATAGAAACATTGGATGTTATAAGAATTCATGATATAGGTGAATTTGGAGAAAGTCCGGCTGATTCAGTACTATTTGATGAAGGCAATTTGTATTTTACCTTACCTTATAAAAATAATAGTGCTAACAATAGTTTAACTGCATTAGATACAAAAACAAAAGAAATTAGGGAAATCAAGCTGCCGGAGTTATCACCCAGTCAATTGCTGAAATATCAGGATTATATAATAATATCACATGTGGATAATGTAATGGATGAAGGCAACTCTATAAGCATTCTTAACACAAATACAGGGGAGCTAGTACATCATGAATTACATAATAAACCTCGGCAAATTTATATAAAAGATGATTATTTATATTCTTTGGATATCACAGATCGTAACATATGCAGGTATGAGTTGAAAAGCAATAAAATTAATCTTCTTGATCAGTTCTTTATAGAACCAAGGAAGGATAAAGAGTTTTATTTCCTGTCGGGTTTCTTTTGTAAGTAATATTTTCTTTTTCTAATAGCTATATAAAGAGTTATTCAAAGAGCTATTCAAATAGGTTCAAATAGGGGTTAATTGAAGGTCATTTAAGGGTCAATAGATATATGAATGATTGTTCATATATCTATTGACATCTATATGTATCTAGCATATAATATCTATATAATCATATGAACAATCATTCATATGAACAGGAATTCAGAGACATGTGATAAGGCCACAATAAAAGAGGGGTGAAATAATGACAGAGAAAACAGTATCAGCAGATAGATGCGATTGTGATGTTATTCATGATGATGTTGTAAATAGTGTAAGGACAAAAATGCCAAAGGAAGAGACTCTTTATGATTTGGCTGAATTGTTTAAGGTCTTTGGAGATTCTACACGTATTCGTATATTGTGGGCACTAGATGAGGCTGAAATGTGTGTATGCGATATTGCTTACCTACTGAATATGACTCAATCGGCGATTTCTCACCAGCTAAGAGTCTTAAAGCAGGCTAAGCTGGTAAGGAACAGAAAAGAGGGTAAGGTAGTATACTATTCATTAGATGATGAACACGTGAAGATGATTTTTGATCAGGGCTTAGTTCATATTAATGAAGAGAGATAAAGTTCTATATATATTTTTGACTTAACATATGAATACATGTTCAAGTAATCATGAGTATATACCTATGAAAGCATATTAAAGAAGTAAGTAATGAGTGAACTAATAAGAGGATAATGAGGAAGATACTAAAATAACATTATATATAATGGAGGATTAATAATATGAAGAAGAAATTTATTCTGAAAGGCTTAGGCTGTGCAAATTGTGCTTCAAAGATGGAAACGGCTATTAATAAATTAACTGATGTAAAGGAAGCGACTGTTAATTTTATGACTCAGAAGCTTGTTATTGATGCTGAAGAGGATAAAATATCTTCGATAATTGAAGAGGTAGAGAAAATCGTAAAAAGAATTGAGCCTGGAACAAAAATTGAACAGTTATAAATGTAATCTGGTGCAATTATTATCTTGGTATTAAAAAATAAGAAAGTCTAGAGGATGTTATTACATGAATGACAATATGAGAAAACGCCTTATACGAATCATAGCCGGAGGAATATTGCTAGTAGCAGCATTATTAGTAGATACCGGACAGGACTGGACAAATGTAGTCCTATTTCTTATAAGCTATACCCTTGTAGGAGCAGATATTGTTCTTAGGGCGATAAGGAATATAATCAGGGGCAAGGTATTCGATGAGAATTTCCTTATGGCTCTTGCAACCATAGGAGCAATGATTATCAATGAGTATGCTGAAGGTATAGCAGTAATGCTACTATACCAGATAGGGGAGCTCTTTCAAGATTATGCGGTTGATAAATCCAGAAGGTCCATTTCTGATTTGATGGATATTAGGCCTGACTATGCTAATGTTAAAAGAGAAGATGGGTTAATTAAGGTCTCCCCCGATGATGTAAGGGTTGGCGATATCATTGTTATTAAGCCAGGGGAGCGTATTCCCCTAGATGCCAGAGTAATAGAAGGAGTGTCGATGCTGGATACCTCTGCTCTTACAGGCGAATCCCTACCCCGAGAGGTGGAGCCGGGCGATGAGATATTAAGTGCTTGTATTAATGTAAATGGAGTAATAACGGCTGAGGTTACCAAGGAATTAGAAGAATCAACCGTTAGCAAAATCTTAGAGCTAGTGGAGAACGCCAGCAGCAGGAAATCCCAGTCGGAGCAGTTTATTACTAGGTTCGCAAGATACTACACCCCTAT
>CAZDWP010000338.1:0-2475 GCA_964508985.1 uncultured Herbinix sp.
TGAAAGACAAATTGATCTTATAGAAGACGGTCTGGATATGAGAAGTGGAGAGCTTAAAAAGCTTAGAAGGAATGATAAAAAGCTTAAGGAATATATAGAACAACTACTTAATGCCATTAAGGAAAAAGTCGAAATCGAAGAACCAAGAAAGAAATTATATGATTTTCTTATGGGAGATAAAGCAGACATAATTAATACAGAAATTGAAAAGACAACACTGGCATTATCAAGGGCTGAGGAGGATTATGATTTAATAAAGAAGGAATTTGATATGGTGAGGACTAATTTGCAGCTTGAGCTTACAGAGCTTAAGGATACCATCATAAGCATAGAGAATGAGACCTATGATTATAGCGATGCATTGGAAGATAAAAGACAAGCTGTTAGTTCGGCAGAGGAAGCGGTAAGGATTGCAAAACAGGTAGTTGAATCAACCAAGCTACAGAATGAATTAGCAAATAATCCTAACAGTAATCAAGCCACCATCCAGATGACAGAATTGAATATTCAAAACTATTATATAGATTTACATAAGGCAGAAAAAGAACTGCAGGAGGTCAATCAATTAATAGAAGCTTCCGGTGAGGTGCTTTCTCCATCCGTGGGGGTAATAACTCATATAGGCTTAGAGGCTGGTAGGTCGACCACGGGGGAAGAGCTTATTAAGATAGGTACAGGAAACTATGCATTAAAAGGTGCATTTATCAGAGACAAAAATATAAGTATACAATTGGGAGGTGATGTGGATGTCACCTTAGCTGGTAATACCAAGCTTATAGATTCTGAAATTGGGAAAATATCAATTAACAAAGAGGGTATGACTGAGTTTATTTCAGGATTACCGCAGGGAGGAGACTATTATTTAGGAGAGAAGGCTGAATTTAAGATAAGCACAGAATCTGAGCAATTCAACCAATGCATCCCAATACAGGCGCTTCGTAAGGATAATTATGGTTATTTTGTATTGGTAATAGGCGAGCAGGAGGACATTCTTGGGACGCAGAAAATTGCAGAACGCAGAAATGTAGAACTATTAGCTAAAGGCATATCTGTTGCTGCTGTAGACGGGTCTTTATCAAAGAGCCAGGTTATAACAGATAGCAACAAGTATATAAATGCTGGCGATCGGGTTCGTATAGAATAGCTTTAGGAGATAATAAGATGACGCAGATGCGACTATATGGTTATCATAAGAGAAGAGTAATATGTATAATAATTGCGCTAATAGCAGGGGCATTTCTTTGGATTGCTTCTATAATAAATCAGATGCATATATCCGAATATCACCAGGGTGTCAGTGTAAGATATGATGAACCGATATTAACTAAGCAAAGTTTAGAAAATATTCTAGAAGCTATGATATCAAGAGGAGATAATCATATTCCCGAGATAACCCTATGGCAAAGAGATGAGCATTTTGTTGTTAGCAATGAAGATAATATTAAATCCGTAGAGCTATCATTGATAACAGTGGCCGGAGATATGTCAAGGATATATCCTGTTCCTATGCTATATGGAGGGTATCTAGCAAGGGAGGATAGCTTGGGGTGTGTTATCGATAGAGCTACTTCCTATAGACTATTTGGTAGTTCTGATACCGTGGGACTAAGGATTAACTGCAATGGTAAGGAATACATAATACGAGGTGTAGTAAAAGAGATTGATAGTAATGTAATAATAGTTCAAGAAGAAGTCTCTTCATACAAGGGAACAGGCGGCAAAAGATACAGCTGCATGGAAATGTCCTATGGCGACACAGAGAATGCCATGCTGTTAGCAGAAAGGTTTGTAACAACTAATGGACTTGGCTTGCCGGCTAGATTTATTGATGGTTATCTAATTCAGATGCTTTCGTATTTGCTAATCCATATACCCTTATGGGTAAGCGCTCTACTGATAGTAATATACGCTATTCGTAAAGTATATTCACTAAAAGCCTCACCGATATTAACCTTTATTGGAATTATAGGCATAGTATTTTTGGGAGTCATACTAATTAAAATAACAAATATGCATTTTTATTATCCAAACTCAATGATTCCCAACAGGTGGTCAGATTTTAACTTTTGGGCAGACAAATTAAGAACGATTATATCTTCCATAAGCAGAAAAGAGGGTATGGTACTATATTATAAAGATATTATTCTAAGAAGAAGGATGTTGATAGTGATAATAGGTGTAGTAGCAGCTCTAATTTCCGAATTGTCTATAATTGCGTTAGGAAGAATTAAGAAAATGTGATTGCCCTACTAATAATAATACTATATAATAATGGTATAAATATAAAAAAATGTGTATATAAGTCTGACGCAGGTAGTCTTTATAAGGGGGAGCCATGGGGAAGTCAAGGTATAGCACAATGGGCAGGGAGTTGCATCCGGGCTATGAGCTAAAAATTCGCTGTGTAAAAGAAATAGACTGTTCGGATGAATACATTGGTGCTTGCGATACCAACCATTATCTTGGTAAGCGGGT
>CAZDWP010000339.1:0-2474 GCA_964508985.1 uncultured Herbinix sp.
AGGGAATATTAAAGGTTATATGTGAAATTAATACACTGGTAAATCCAAGGGTATATCTCATGGCAACAAATAGAAGCATCAATGATATACCGGTTACGATGTCAGCATTTAGCATGGGTATATTGGTTATGGCAACCATAATTGTTCGTGGGGTTTTCTTCATACTATTTATTGCAATAGCCGCAGCAGTGCCTATTAATGTTGCTATGAATGCCGATGCAAGTGCGATTATAAGAGTAGTATATAAAGCATTCATAATACTTTCATTCTTAAAAAGCTCCTTATACCAATGGAGGGTAAAGCCGCCCCATTTAGATCTAGATTTTGAATTGTTAAAGGATAGAATAATTAGTATTATAATAGGCGCATATAAGAAAAACAAAATAAAACCTACATAAAAACGCTCGATAAATTTCTTTACCATAGGTTGCTTCCCTCGCTTTCCTTATCATATTTGGACAGGATAGCCATAGAAATCAATATGAATATCATTAGCACCAAAGATAGGCCAGATCCTGTGTGCCAGTTACCGATACGAAACTGTTGCTCGATAACATTTCCGATAAGCACTATCTTACTACCTCCGAGAATGTTTGAGATGACAAAGGTTGTAAGGGATGGAACGAATACCATGGTAATTCCGCTTATAACACCAGGAAGGCTCAAGGGAAGAATAATCTTAAAAAGAGTCTGTCTGGAGTTTGCACCAAGATCTCTGGCAGCATTCACAATATCCTTATCTATCTTTATAAGGACATTATAAATAGGCAAAACCATAAAGGGTAGGAAGTTATATACCATACCAAGTACTATAGCGCTTGGGGTATTGATTATATTTAGCATAGGCAAATTAAAGAATTTTAGTACCGTATTAATAATTCCAGTTCTTTCAAGGATATTCTGCCATGCAATTGTTCTGAGTAAAAAGTTCATCCACATGGGAAGTATTATAATCATAACTATGAAGCTATTACTCTTCATCTTTGATTTGTTCAATATCATAGCCAAAGGATAAGCGAGAATAAGGCAAATTACTGTGCTTATCAGAGACAATCGCAGAGCAAACAGCAAAGCCCTTAGATTTATAGGGTTAAGTATTGAGGATATATTCTCCAATGTGAATTGTTTATCATTAGTTGTCATGCCGTAATATAAAATCACGATTAGAGGAATTATAATAAAGCCAACCATCCATAAAATATAAGGGAAGGATAGCCATCTTGTATTCCGAATTCCCAATGAGGACATTCCGCTTTTTTTAATTGTAGCTTTTGGAGCTTTAGTATTTAATACATTGCTAATTTTCATGGAAGCCTCCTACATTTCAAGTTCTACTGCTTCTTCATCCTCGGATTCCGGTTTGTTCATTATCTGTATATCAAAGGGATCCACCAATATACCGACTTCACTACCTACCGCTGCTAAATCAGTTGAGTGCACCAGCCAGTCATGGCCGTGAGCACTAACCTCCATCTCATAATGAACACCCTTAAATAGAAGAGAGGTAACCACTCCCTTTATAGTGCCCTCCTCGGGCTTAACCAAATCTATATCCTCAGGTCGAATTACCACATCCACGGGCTTGTTACGTCCAAATCCGGTATCTACACAAGCAAAATTGGTTCCTAGAATATTCACCAGCTTATCCTCAATCATAATAGAAGGCAGAATATTGCTCTCTCCAATGAAATCGGCTACAAATGCGTTCTGAGGCTCGTTATAAATATCCTCAGGAGTACCGATTTGCTGGATATAACCCTGATTCATAACGACAATGGTATCCGACATGGTAAGGGCTTCCTCTTGATCATGGGTTACATATATAAATGTAATTCCAAGCTCATTCTTAAGCCTTATAAGCTCGTATTGCATGTCCTGCCTGAGTTTTAAATCTAAGGCGCCTAGAGGTTCATCAAGCAGTAGAACCTTCGGCTCGTTTACGATTGCTCTTGCTATGGCAATTCTCTGTTGCTGGCCACCGCTTAAGGAATCAGGCATTCGATTTTCAAATCCATCAAGGTTAACAAGCTTTAAGGCGTATTTTATTTTATCATCAATATAGACTTTGCTTTTTTTCTTTATTTTAAGACCAAAGGCAATATTCTCAGCAATAGATAAATGATTGAAGAGAGCATACTTTTGAAATACCGTATTAAGCTGTCTTTCATTTGGTGCCATCTTCGTAATATCTTTACCCTCAAAAATTACCTGACCTTGGTCAGGATTCTCAAATCCGCCTATGATTCTTAAAGTTGTTGTCTTGCCACAGCCAGAGGGTCCCAGCAGTGTTAAGAATTCATTCTCTCGGATATATAAGTTCAATTCATCCAGAACGATATTATCGCCATAGGATTTAGTTATATTAACAAGATCTATCAATTTATTATCCGTCATGAATACTTCCTCCTCGTTGTATATTAAAAACTTGGTGGTGTAGATACCCATAGGAGGGTAGCACCGGTTTTGTTAGATGC
>CAZDWP010000340.1:0-2471 GCA_964508985.1 uncultured Herbinix sp.
CTGATACACCAGTAATACAGGTCATGACTCCTAAGGGAATATCTACATCTATCTTTTTTAGGTTATTCTCTGCTGCTCCTACAATTGTAAGATATCCTGTAGGCTTTAGTCTCTCCTTGGGTAGGGGAATCTTAATTCTTCCGCTTAGGTAAGCTCCGGTGATAGAATCCTCTGTGTTAATGATATCCTCTACACTACCCTCAGCAACTACCAATCCGCCATGCTCACCAGCTCCAGGACCTATATCTATTATGTGGTCTGCTGCATACATGGTATCCTCATCATGCTCAACCACTATAAGAGTATTCCCCAGATCTTTTAAGTCCTGTAATGCACCAATTAATTTGCTGTTATCCCGCTGATGAAGACCTATGCTTGGTTCGTCTAGTATATATGCCACACCCACAAGACCCGAGCCAATCTGTGTCGCCAATCGAATTCTTTGAGCTTCACCTCCGGATAAGGATGCAGTTGCTCTGGCAAGGGTCAGATAATCAAGGCCTACACTTATTAGGAATCTTAATCTAGCCTTGATTTCCTTAAGAATCAGATTACCTATCTTCAGCTGCATATCAGTTAGATTAATATCAGTCATAAACTTTACTAGATCATTTATGGCTAGCTCTGTGAGTTCAGATATATTCCTATCCCCTACCGTTACGGCAAGGGCTTCTTTTTTCAGTCTTTTTCCTTTACATTCTCTACAGGGGGTAGACCTCATAAATGTCTCGTAGTCCTGCTTTATTGTTTCAGAGCTTGTCTCTCTATAACGTCTTTCAATGTTCTTAATAAGTCCCTCAAAGACTACATCATAGACTCCCTCGCCCCTTTGGCTACGATAATGAACCTTTACGGATTTTCCCTTCGTACCATGTATAAACATATCCTTAATATGCTCAGGAAGATCATTATATGGGGTATTCAGATCAAACTCATACTCCTTTGACAAAGCCTCCATAATGCATCTGGTATAGCTTCCTTTATCCTTAATGGACTGCCATCCGGGAGCTGCTAGTGCGCCTCCTATAAGACTTAGGTCTTTTTCAGGGACAAGAAGCTCCTCATCAAATTCCATCTTAATTCCTATACCATGGCATTCTGGACAGGCTCCAAAGGGATTGTTAAAGGAAAATACCCTTGGTTCCATCTCCTCAATACTAATACCACAGTCAGGGCAAGAAAAATTCTGACTAAAGGTCTTAGGCTCACCGTCTATTATATCAACAATCATAAGACCTTCTGCAAGCTTTAATACATTCTCAATAGAATCTGAAAGCCTTTGTTCTATTCCTTCCTTGACAACTAAACGGTCGACAAGTATCTCAATATTATGCTTAAGATTCTTATCTAGCTTTATCTCTTCATTTAATTCATATATGCTACCATCAACCCTGACTCGCACATAGCCACTACGCTTTGTCTGTTCAAAGAGCTTAACGTGAGCTCCTTTACGTCCCCTAACAACCGGTGCAAGTAGCTGTATTCGTGTGCCTGAAGGCATACTCATAATCTCGTCAACCATCTGATCTACAGTCTGCTTCTTAATCTCTATACCACAGTGTGGACAATGGGGAATACCTATTCTAGCATATAGCAATCGAAAATAATCATAAATCTCAGTTACAGTTCCGACTGTAGATCTGGGATTACGATTAGTTGATTTCTGATCAATGGATATAGCAGGGGGAAGCCCCTCTATACTTTCTACATCGGGCTTTTCCATCTGCCCTAAAAACTGCCTAGCATATGAGGAGAGAGATTCCATATAACGTCTCTGCCCCTCCGCATAGATAGTATCAAAGGCTAAGGATGATTTACCTGAGCCGGATAGACCCGTCAGTACAACAAACTGATCCCTGGGTATATCTATATTAATGTTCTTCAGATTATTTTCCTTAGCACCTCTTATTCTTATATACTTCTTCTTTTCTGACATGGCTCCACCTGTTCTATATTAATCTTTTTATTTTTTATATGAAAATCACTAGAAGGATTACAATATAGCATATTATCGTTCATATCTGGAGTGATATGCATACCCATAAAAGATACTAAAGTTCCAGAAGCTGCTTCTTAACCTCTATCATCTTGTCACGTAGCTGGGCTGCTAGCTCAAAATTCAACTCCGCTGCCGCAGTATGCATCTGCTTAGTAATCTTCTTAACTACTTCATTAAGCTCCTGCTTAGTCATGGACTCTAAATCCTTCTCCATATCCTTTATATCCTGTTCTGCTCTCTTGGATATGCTGATTAGGTCTCGCACCTTCTTCTGTATACTGGTCGGTGTTATTCCATGCTCTACATTATATTCATGCTGAATCTGCCTTCTGCGGTTGGTCTCTCTAATTGCATTACGTATGGAATCAGTCTCTCGCTCTGCATACATAATAACTCTTCCATCTACGTTACGGGCTGCTCTTCCGATAGTCTGTACTAAGGAGGTCTCTGAACGGAGAAATCCTTCCTTATC
>CAZDWP010000341.1:0-973 GCA_964508985.1 uncultured Herbinix sp.
TAAGCCAATCATTTACTTATAGAGCCGGTATATATCGACTCTTCCTCCTATCAGTTTCCTATTATCATGCGTACGTTTATTAGCAAATTAATAGTCTATCTATTCTTACATAAATCCAACGAAAAGAAGAATTTTATACTAAGCCTGTTGTCTGCTCAACTTCGCGAAGTGCATGTATTGTTCTTTCAAATAGTTCATCAAGCTCCCAGCCAAGCATATCTGCACCAGCTTTGATAACATCTCTTGAACAACCTGCAGCGAATTTCGGGGTCTTGAATTTCTTTCTCAGAGAGCTTACCTCAAGATCCATTGTGCTTTTTGACGGACGCATAGCGGCACAGGCTCCGATTAATCCTGTCAGCTCATCGGTAGCATACAATATCCTCTCCATCTCATGCTCAGGCTTTATATCTACACATATTCCGTATCCATGGCTTGCCACAGCGTGTATAATTCTTTCATCCAGACCACGCTCTCTCATAATTTCCTGAGTCTTTACACAATGCTCCTCTGGATACATCCCGAAATCAAGATCATGAAGTAATCCCACCAGACCCCAAAATTTCTCTTCTCCATGACCTAATTCTCTAGCAAAATATTTCATGACTCCTTCCACTATCCTGGCATGCTTCAAATGAAATTCATCCTTATTATATTCACATAAAAGTTCCCATGCCTCTTCCCTGTTTGGTATCATCATCCAATCCTCCTATGAATCTATAAGATTAATTAATATACAACGGAGGATTTATCCTCCGATTTCCGCAATATCCTTTATCACTTCACCAGCTATTATCAGTCCTGCAACCGAAGGTACAAATGACACGCTTCCGGGTATTTGTCTCTTATCGGCGCATGTCCTATCCGTATCTGGTGGGCACACGCAATTACTTCTACAGCTACTTTTTGAATCCTCTATAGGCTTCATGGCTGGTTCCTTGGAATATACAACCTTTAATTTCTTAACTCCTCG
>CAZDWP010000341.1:983-2468 GCA_964508985.1 uncultured Herbinix sp.
AACCTTGGCAAGGGGACATACTGAGGTTTTATATATATCGGCCACCTCAAAGTGGGTTGGATCAAGCTTATTACCAGCGCCCATACAGCTGATGATAGGAACATCCTTCTCCTGGCACCTAAGTACCAGCTCAATCTTACCTGACACAGTGTCTATGGCATCCACCACATAATCATATATAGAAAAATCAAATTGATCTGCTGCCTCCTTGGTAAAGAAGCATTGGTGCATAACTATCTCTGCTTTAGGATTTATCTCGAGTATTCTATCTCTCATAACCTCTACCTTATATCTACCTATCGTCTTTCTGGTAGCTATAATCTGCCTATTAAGATTAGTCAGACATACCTTGTCATCATCTATTAAATCGAATCGACTGATACCACAACGTACCAAGGCTTCAACCACATAGCCTCCAACTCCGCCGATTCCAAATATGGCTACTCTCGCCTTGTTAAGCTTCTCCATCGCCTCTGCCCCAAGCAAAAGCTCTGATCTGGAAAATTGATTCACTCTGATGTCCTCCCTTAGTAATGACAATAGGGTGTTGTCATATGTAGGAAAATCCCCTATGACAACACCCTGTTCATTAGCTTATTTCCTCAAAATCTTCCTTGCCCACTCCACATAATGGACAAACCCAATCCTCGGGAACATCTTCCCACTTAGTTCCGGGAGCTATTCCACCATCCGGATCGCCTAATGCTTCATCGAAAATGTAACCACATGCTGTACATTCGAACTTTCTCATGATATATACCTCCATATAGTAGTTTTGCTTAAGTCTACATAAATATGTATACCACAATCTGGGACAAATCTCAACCATAAATTCTCCGGAGTTGATTAATACAAAGTAATCTTTCCCCCTCATAGATGCAAGAAAATTCCTCCATAATTTCATTAACACTACTAAAATTGTAATTCCCTATTTAAGCACCATGATTAATAAACAGTTATCAAATAGCTAAAAACATTTTTAAGTTATATAGCATCTTTCTAATATAGCCTACCCCTATAATCATCCGAATGTTTTTTACTACACCAGTAGAAAACAACGTCCCCTGCCATTAGCCTAAATGCTGCCTCTGTATTATCCTTCTTCTCAACCGCCCCACCTTCCATTAACCACATGGAACAATGCTCCTTATTTATATAGTTTTCTCCATTTGTATAAGACAAATGGCGATTTCCATTCTTATCATAAGTTTCAATACTAAAATTAACTATAATATAGCCATCTTTTATCCAGAAATCCTCATGATAATCTATACCATACTTTCTCAGATGGTCATTTACATCATATCCTGATGGAACCACATGGATATTGGTTGGTAACTTATAGGTTCCATACCAACGCTGCATATACTTTGATAAATTAAGCTCTGATTCTTTTATCTGTTCTCTTACCTTTGTAAAGGAAGGAAGTCCTGCGATATGGGATGCATAATCTAGTCCTATAAAGGTACGAAATTGACTTGAAAG
>CAZDWP010000342.1:0-1195 GCA_964508985.1 uncultured Herbinix sp.
AGCTCAACATCTGCAATTTCTTCTCTTTCTAAAAGCAAATCTATCAAACCATTGATTATATCTTGTTCCATACTAATGTTGAACTTATCTTCAATTCTCTTAAATTCAACAATATTTTGAAACCCTGATAATTCACTTTCATCTTGTACAACTTTAACAATAAAATTTGATACATCCTTTAAATCAACCATTTTATCAGCCTCCTTATTTCTTATAATACTTCGTTGATAGATAACTCTTGAACATGACCATACTTAAGTAATGTATTGATATCATAAGCACTTAAATTATCGTCACTATAAATATTATCATCATCAAATTCCATATCACCCTTTTGGATCTTCTCTCTAATTTGCTTATTAAGCTCAGCCCTTGTGAAAACTCCTATCAGCCTCATAGAAGCATAATCTTTCCATTCATTACAACTAAATAAAGCATAATATTCCTCTGTTTCCTTACTTAATGCAATATCATAACTCAATACAACATCTACACTAAAATCAGGAAGGTACTCTTCATCATCAACATATAATAGCTCTATATCATCAGAATCTGAACCAATTCTAGCATAACGATAAGGAATATTCATCTCATTGATATAATCAAGAGACTTCATAATAGCTTTTACATCATCGCAGCAGTCCTCATACCACTTGGCACTTTCCCATCCAAAGATAATGTAATCTTCCTCCACATTTTCAATCTTTTCATCCAAATAGTCCAACAAATTAACGGTGTTTGTTAAATTAAGAGTTTTATCTACAAACTCTTTCATTTTATTAAATCCTTCAATTGTTGTACAAATTTTAACCTCTGATTTGTAACCCATTTCTCTTCATCCTCCTTTTAATTTGAACGCAAAAAAAGACCGTGGACACAATTGTCCTAACAGTCTTATAAGCATTTTTATTATTAACTTATCAGCCTCTGCAAGTAAATATTTTCACTTGCACAAAAATATATTTAATATCTCAACTAAATTATACTAAATATATGCATTTGTGTAAAGTATAATATTTAATATAAAAAAATACCTGCTGCATTATTGGCAACAGGTATTTTGAACTAACTAGCTTCATCTACTTCTGATTCATCATTATCTTGTTGTACCACTCTAACTGGTAACATCAAATAAATGAAATCATTTTCTTTATCTATTAAATACGCTGGATTAGTAGGGCCATTAAGTCTAACC
>CAZDWP010000342.1:1205-2464 GCA_964508985.1 uncultured Herbinix sp.
CATTTAAACCATCAAGTACATATTTTGGATTAAATGCAATCTTATAATCAAGATTTTCTCCTTCTAAAGCATCAACTTCAATTTTTTCAATGTTCTTTCCTATCTCACTATTAGAAGTAACAATTAATGAATTTTCAGCTCCTTCTATTACAATGTGGCCTTTTTTCATATTAGATTTTATCATAATATTGGCTCTTGTTATTGCATCTTTTAAATCACTATTGTCAACTGTAATAGTTGTCTTGCATATTTCGGGCTTCATTATACCCTTATAATCAAAGAACTTTCCTTCCATAGATTTTGTATATATAGAAGTATCACCAAGATTAAATTCTATTAAATTAGTAGTTTCATTAAATATAACATCAATAGTTTCAGCATTTAATGATTTAGCAATATTTGAAAGTGAAGTTGAACGTATAACCACTTCTTTTTCTATCTTACTTTCAATAACCGCATCATAATATGCTACTCTATAACCATCTAATGATACTGCAATTACTTTATTGTTTCCAAATACGATATTAACCCCTTCCAATATCGGTCTAGTATCGTCATCAGATGAAAATCTAACAGTTTTATTAACTAAAGCTTTGAAAATTTCACTACTTACAGTTATAATTTGTTTATTTTCAATATCCTTATTAATATCTGGGAAATTCTTACTATCCCCTAGAGAAATAAGTCTAAACTTAGAATTTCCACCTTTTATATTTACATATTTGTCTTTCAATTCTAAATCAACTTCATCTGCAGTTAATTTAGAAATAATATCTAGAAATAACTTGCCGCCAACAATATAACTGTCATTTTCAGTTAGTGACATATCACTAGATATTTTAGAAATTAATGAAGTAGACTCAGTATCAGTTGCACTGATCTTCATAATACCTCCATTAGTTTCTATTAATATCCCTTTTGCTAATTCTATAGTATTGTTATTTGAGATTATTTTTACTGCATTCTTTACTACTTCTACTAATTCTATTCTATTTACCTTTGCCATTTTCTAATCATCCTCCTAAAATTTATAAGGGAACTTAACCCCTCTGTCTTATAGCCTCTTATTATCTACTTCCCGAAAATCTTATCAAATTCATCGCCATCTAATACCTTTTGAATTGCAGCAACGAATTTCTCTTGAATAATTTCATACACATTTCTCGACATTTCTTATCAGCCTCCTAATTAACAATTCCATCACCATAGTTTCTCTCGTCTTATGACATAGTTTCTCTCGTCTGAGTTTAAATTCTTCT
>CAZDWP010000343.1:0-2461 GCA_964508985.1 uncultured Herbinix sp.
CTGGTATACCAATTGTTTATATATATATAGTCCCACTTAAAATATGAACTTCTTTTTTTGTCCTGTTTCCCATATTTCTTTTCATATAAGGCTAATTTTGTCATCAGAATTATTTCTTCTTTATCTACCATCATCTCACATCCTTTACTTGGCTAATAAGCCACCTTCTGTGTAACTACTAGATGCATTCCACAGTAACCATTCTTCAAGTCCTGCATCATACACTCCATCTATCTGTTCCCTTATCTGTTTCGGACCATATTCTTGATAGTTGCGCATCCAAGAAGCTGTAAAGTCCTGCAACCAGGGTCTAACAACTGCTTTATGTTCCTCCTCATCTATTTCTGTTAATTTCTGTTTTGAGGCAAGCATAGACCCTAATAAAACCTGATAAGGATCTAAGTCTGGATTCTCTATACCAAATGACCCATCTGCATAATGAGATGGGTACACCATCGGGCATATGAAATCAAGATATCTAGACATTTCCACATAATCTTGTCCTACAGTATCTGCATCAAACTTACTTGTAATAATAGCGCCAAATACATCGGCTGATACTAAGACACCTTCTTTGTGCAATTCTTCGACAATATATTTTGTGAACTCAGAGATGATTTGGGTTTTACTTTTACCTATAGATTCCTCTCCAAAATCAACATCCTCTTCATACATACCTTCATGAAAACGTATATAGTCAAACTGTATCTCTTTGAATCCAACTGCTGCCGCCTCTTTTGAAATATTTAATATGTACTCCCACACATCCTTATTATATGGATTTAGCCAAGTTGCTTTCTGCTTTCCCGGCTCATTACTTTCGTAAAAACGACCATTTTTCTTCATTACCATATATTCAGGATGAGTTTCTCTGATAACATTATCCTTAAACGTTACAATTTTTCCAATGGGATATATATTATTTTCTTGTAATTTTGTCATTAACGAATGTATATCCTTGATCGGTACTGATTGTGGTACGCTGCCTGCTTGTTTAATGCTATTATTATCCACTTCGAATGTCAAATAACCATGGTCACTTTTTACATCTATAACCATAGCATTAATTTCCGTTCGTTTACATAGCTCAATAAGCTCATCAATTTGATCAGAACCTGCACGATTGCCAGTGACGTAGATTCCTCTTACCTTAAGGGGCTCATGATATAATCTATAATCAATCTCAGGCGCACTCGTATATCCCATTAAAGGCATAACTCCTTTAGAAGGCTTTGTCTTAAACTTATCTGTTATTGTTTTCCCACTACCACTAAACCCTTCTATGGTAAAAATCGGTTTCCAAGGTACCGTCCCCCTATAAGGCAGGATATAACCTAGGACTATAATGCCAATCAGCACACATAACAAACCTAAAAAAAAGAACTTCAACTTTTTAGGCTTTCTTCTATAACTTTTATAGGGTTTAACTTTGATTTTATATGGCTTCCTTTTAAATCGTCTCATTTTATAACCTACTCCTATTTGAATTTCCTATATATGATTTTCATTATATCATATCCTTCTGAGGGATTCGACTATTTTATCTAATAGTATTCCCTACTTCTCCTTACTTTATACAAATCCAGCCTCACTACTTAAGTAGTGAGGCTGGATTTGTATAAAGATCATTATTTAGATGGTTTCATTGCTGGGAATAAAAGGACGTCTCTTATAGAATATGAATCCGTTAAAAGCATTACCAAACGGTCTACTCCTATACCTAGGCCACCTGTCGGCGGCATCCCATACTCTAAAGCATGTAAAAAGTCTTCGTCTAGTTCTGTTGCTTCATCATCCCCCGCTGCCCTTAGTTCATCTTGACGCTCAAAACGAGATCTTTGATCGACTGGGTCGTTAAGTTCTGAGAATGAATTTGCATATTCTCTACCAACTATAAACAACTCAAAACGCTCTGTATAATCCGGGTTATCAGCTTTACGCTTTGCTAGCGGCGATATCTCTACTGGTTGATCCATAATAAATGTTGGCTGGATCAGGTGCTCTTCTACAAATACTTCAAAGAACATATTTAGAATATCACCTTTTAGGTAGTGCTTCTCTATATTTACATTGTGCTCTTTAGCTAAAGCTCTTGCTTCTTCCAATGTATTTATGTCATCAAAGTCTACTTTGGCATATTTCTTAACTGCCTCAACCATTGTTAATCGCTCAAACGGTTTTTCAAGGTCAATTTCAATATCATTAAATGTAATAACTGCTTTCCCCAAAACTTTTTGAGCTACTGTTCTAATTAATTCTTCTGTCAGCTCCATCATGCCATGATAATCTGTATAAGCTTCGTATAATTCTAAAAGTGTAAACTCTGGGTTATGACGCACTGACATTCCTTCATTACGGAACACACGGCTAATCTCATACACTCTATCAAATCCGCCCACTATTAAACGCTTAAGGTGAAGTTCAAGTGCAATACGAAGGTACATATCAAGGTCTAATGAAT
>CAZDWP010000344.1:0-2460 GCA_964508985.1 uncultured Herbinix sp.
GAAAATAGGAGGGAAATATTTTATTTGTTTTTGTTCTGCAAGTTTATTATTGCTGGTAATTTCACAAAAAGAAATTGCCCCTAAACTTTGCGTTGCTGCAACCAGTTTTTTTCCGTTGGGGCTAATAGATGTATGTGTACTTAAAAAAAGGATTGATTTCTGTAGCATAGGTATATGTTCCATTTCTGCAAAGTTTGGAAAATCTAAATATGATAATAATTCATCTTTGAGATTTAGATAGGATAACCAGTAGTTTTCGAAAATGCCACTAGCTATTATAGCATCATTGGCATAACTTAGTATAAACAACTCTTTTTCATAATTTATTTTGTGAAACCTTTCTACCGTTAATTTAGAGTGTTTATTTTGAGTTATTTGAAATATTGTCTTCTTGTTTATATCATAGGCTAAGATTCTATTATCTCTGGTCTGAAACCCACCAATTGAAAGTATTTCTTGTGGTCCATTTCCAATATTGACTCCACTTATCTTCTCTTTTGTCAAAAAATCAATTTCAGTAAAAATATTTTCATTGCTTCTTTCTCGGATATAATATTTGTCATCTTGCTTGGCAACACCTACTGGATGTAAAATATCATATTGCTCCAAATCTATTACAGATGATGGGTGTAATTTTTTGGTATGTAGCATCCCAAAATGCTCTAATGGATCATTCATTTCAGGCTTATTACAGGCAACGGCGGATATAGTGAGAATTAATAACGTATGTTTTAAAAGTGTCTTCATGCTTTTTCTCACTCCCCAACCTTTGGTTGCTAAGAGTGCTAGGACGAATAAGTCCGAAGATGTCTTTTTTTTCATGTTGTTTTAATTATAGTTGCTATCTGTCTTTCTATTGCAAATCAGTAATATCTTCAATGTTGCTCCTTCGGAGCACTGATTTCCATATATTTGAAGTTTTGTTTATTGCTTACATTGCGTTGTTACATAGCAAGAGATTTTACCAATTAATATTGTAACTCCAAATAACAGGATTGTCTATCATATTCAAATCAATATCATTATTTGTTTTTCCCATAATTTTATCAATGTTATTCATAGAAAACGGAGATATTGAAGAATAAATAATCTCCCCTTCTATGAACATAAGATTTGAAAAGTATGGGTAAGTTTCATTTATTTCATCATTTAATCGGTAAGAAATGTAGTTACCATCATTTAAATTCACTTTGATAAGTGCTTGGCGTAAACCAAGTCCTTCATAGAAGGCTTCTGTTATCAAAAACAAGTAGTCTTTATGTTGAGTAACACAATTGACTCTTTTTAAGGTGTTTTTGTGTAGAGCTTTTTCCCTAATTTCAGTATAGGTCATTTTGTCAATATCAGTATCGTTGAACTTTAGGTCGGTATTAAAATCTAATTTGTATTTATAAAAACATTCATTGTCAGTTAATAATGCAATACGGCTATCATAAGGAAAAGTCAACAAGTAGTTTTCATCAGACATTTTATTGAAGGGTGAACAATTGAACCGAAAACCTGAGCTTTGTGTAAAAGGAAGAAATTTACTTTGTATCTCCCCATCGTGATTTATTACAACAATATTAAAATGCTGAGAATTTGATTTTTCGGAGTGCAATATTATTTTGTCTTCCTCTACGGCTATATGATGATACCAATCATTAAGAACAACTGTGTTTTGATATTTACCGTTTTTATCGTAAATCAAAATACGTTTATTAGCTACGGATAAGATGTAAATCATACCATTACATACTGCTATATCCGTGATGTCGATGTACTCATTGGGACCTTTTCCCATGCGAGATATTTTTGATATATAGTTTCCAGACTTATCAAAAATATAAACCTCTTTATTTATGTTATCCATAATATAAAAATATGTTGTATCAACACACATTTTTCCTATTTCGCCAATAAGACACTCATCGTTGGTTTCTAGTTGTATGGAGTGAGCATTGTCTATGAAATCTGTCAATGATGCATTTGTTTCCATATTTATGGAAATTACATCAACTGCATCACTCTTATTCTTACAAGATGAAAAGAGGTAAATTGATATTACAATGAAATATATTCCTGCTTTTTTCATATTCTAAATTATATGTTTTTATTATCAATCAAGAGAATACATTATCAAAAACGGATTGCCATCTTCTCTGATTGTATCAAACTTCTCTCTTAAATTTTTAACTTGATTAGGATATTCTTCCTCGAAATTATTATATTCATCTTTTCCATCCCACATTGTTTTGATACGTTCTGCATCAATGATTGTATAGATAGTTTTTTCATCAAAACTAATGATATTTCCAAAACCAAAAAAATATTTATCTTCATAAGGTTCTAATGTAGCAATATTTACTTCTTGTTTTTCTTTATTATACACACCAATTAAATATTGTCCTTTATATAATAAATATACAATCAAATGATTCTTTGTTTCTTGAAAATTGTAAAAGCGAAATAGGTATTCAT
>CAZDWP010000345.1:0-2446 GCA_964508985.1 uncultured Herbinix sp.
CCACTTCCCATAAATATCATATCATAATTAGAACTAATATCAGCCGTACTACCATTAAATTGCGTACTGGTCATATTGACTATCTGAAAATCAGTATCGGATAATATTGATTCTATCGCAGTCTGAGATTCCACAAAATCTGCGGTCGGTTGAATATTTAGCACCCTCTTATAGGCTCTGATATTACTGCCTCCAGGATCATTCCCATCTGATGGTGTTGTATCTTCTTCAGGTGGCCCCTCTACATCGTCCCCATCCGGATATGCCACTCCACCGGTATTTCCATATCCCTCACCGTTGTTGGTAATAACATTAACTAGGTCCGCAATTGATATGCTACCTGGATCGACAGGATTATCAGGGTCAAGCGAATTAAAATGGTCCACAGCATCATCAATGCTAGGAACTGTCTTTGGATCTTCAAAATTACTCGAAAAGATTTCTTCTCCGTTTAACATCAGTATATTATTAACCATATTTGTTGTTGGAACGGTAATATTATAATTGGGAATACCATATCTTATAAATGCATCGCCATCTAAATGATCCCCATAGCTCACTAATTCTCCGTCAGCATTAAGTCCTATAGGAAGGAAGGTATTGCCGTTCCAATAAAGTGCTGCATCAGAATCTGGGGCATCGTTTCTTCCGGGACGAACATAGCTACCGGTACTACCGCTTCTATTAATATTAGTATTCACCGTTTTAGATGAGATTAAGCGATCCTGGATTTCCGGATTCATAAATCCATTATAAAAGTCCACCATGTTTCTCTGATAAGTCATAATGTATAGCTTTGCCATATTACATGAAGTAGCACTCTGTCCATTGTAATTAATGCCTATATCTACATTCTTTCTAAGTTGGCTATAGCCACCCTCTCCGTTTATTGCTTTACCATAAAAGGTATAATCTAGTATAGCTCCTGCCTTATAGCAGCCAATTCCAGCTATCCTTCTAAATATTTTATCCACGCTCTCCCAGCTTAAGTCATTATAAGCAAAGTTCAATTCAGCTATTCTTTTATCTCTATTTGTATCTCCATCATATCTGCTTCCTGATGGAAGTGCTAAGCCCTCATAAGAATAGTTCTCATATATATGAATGTATTGATTATGACTATATTGATCATTAATATAGAATAAGCTTGCTTCATCTATATAATGTTGGTTTTCAGGCTGGTTTAAGTCAAAAGGTGTAAGTGTAATTACACGCACCGGAAAATCATCCAAATGATCTTTTGGAATTCTTAAAGTTAACCTCTTAAACCACTCGTTATTTATAATTTCGGCTACATAGGTAAATTGATAATTTTTTATATTACTACCCTTATATCCCTTAACCCATAATTTATCGCCCTCTTTATAATAATTTGAAGGCTTTGAAAGGGCTTCATCACTAGGAACCCACCTATATTTACCTCCCCAATCTTCTTGATATGTAATTATTGGAGCATTTGTTATACTTGCGATATTACCATTCGGGCTTTCTACATACTGGTAATCTCCTTCGTATGAATACGTCCCTGAATTATCATGAACAATTTCATAATCATTTCTCATATAATATCTTCCGTTACTATTATCTGGTATAAATAGAACCTCATAATTACCATGACCCTCGTTAAGATAAAAAATCTTATTTTCAATATCATAGTCATAATCACCAGTTCTATCATCTATTCTAGTTACACTATATGGTTTATATCTAAGCGAAGTGCTATATACATTGGAATTTCCAAAACTATCATGACTAAAATAGGCTATAATATTCTTCAAGTTTACAACGCCCGACCACCTATCATAAGTATTCTCTAATGCCCTATTAGCCGGAAGTCTTGCAATATAATTACCGCTACCAGCAGGAACCACATCATAAACTGTATTACCCGTATTTCCCTCTGTTATATTATACAAGTCGGGTCCCGAATCCCATTCATTTTGAAATGGCATTCGCTCAAAGTAACCATTCTGAGTCTCATAGCTGATTGCGGTTCTCCAGCCATTATCAGCAGCTTGTCCTGTAGGTAATGGCTTCTCTCTATAGGATGGATACAAATCAACAGCATCTCCTAAAAAGCTTAGCACTCCTGAATTGTATGGTATCAGCTCCGCATCTATCGGCTCCTGACCCCCAATAAGATAACCCATCTCTGCCATACCCTTATAAGGAACTATCTCTATAATAGTAAAAGCATCTGCGGCTTCATTGTCATTCTCTTCTGTCCACTCCGCCTCATCTGCTGCCTGTATATGATTGGTGCCGTCCATGAATTTGGGCATTATTATTGTAATGGCAATAATTAAAATTGCCAGCATAATAGTCTTAATAGTATTCTTCATGTCAACACCTCCCTACAATCATATAAATTAATAATTTCTTCACCAAATACTTATCCTTAACTACATCTATCTTGCATTTCTAAACTTAACCTTCTTGCTCAACT
>CAZDWP010000346.1:0-2432 GCA_964508985.1 uncultured Herbinix sp.
CCTTCAAAGCTAAAAATTGATTCTTGGCAGGAGGATAAAGAGCTTGAGGAGATATTTTCACGGACCTTTGGACCTGTAAAGCAGAGTGCTATATATACTCCTAGTAGATTAGGATACGAGAAAAAGTCTAATCTATCAAATGCATCACAGGAGAGAAATGAGCAATATAAAGGAGGCAATAAATCAAGGGTGTCTTCACTGGAATACCTCTTGGTAGATGGCTATAATATTATATTTTCATGGGATGAGCTAAATGAGCTAGCTAAGGAGAACATGGATGCAGCAAGGTATAGGCTCATGGACATATTAAGTAATTATCAAGGCTTTAGGAAATGTAAGGTTATTCTTGTGTTTGATGCATATAAGGTCAAGGGTGGCGTAGGATCTATACAAAAGTACCATAACATAGATGTGGTATATACAAAGGAAGCCGAAACTGCCGATCAATATATAGAGAAGGTAACTCATGAAATAGCAAGAGATAATCATGTAACCGTAGCCACATCCGATGCCCTTGAGCAATTAATCATACTAGGCAAGGGAGCGAATAGATTATCTGCAAATGATTTTAAGGATGAAATCCTTCGTATAAACAAAACAATTCGAAGCGACTACCTAGATAAATACTCCAAGGGCAGAGCCAATATTGGAGACCAATTCGGTGATGATGTAATCGAGTACATCGAAGAAGAAAAATAACGGTACCAGGTACCAAATCGCCCTGTACCAGGTACAGGGCGATTTGGTAAACATTAATGTTCTTCATCTTCTTTTCTAACATGGATGGTTCCATGAGGGTGGTTTGGTGGTGCGTAGATAGAATAGAGCTTAATAGGTACATTTCCGGTATTAATTAGGTTGTGCCATATTCCTGCAGGTACGAAGATTACATAATCCTTTGCAACTCTTTTCTGATAGCACAGGTTGTTCTTGTCTTCACCCATCATGACAAGACCTTGACCTTGCTCTAATCTAAGAAACTGATCGACATCCGAATGCATTTCCAATCCAATATCATCACATACATCAATACTCATAAGTGTTAGCTGCAGGTATTCACCTGTCCATAGGGCTGTACGAAAGGTATTATTATGAAGAGCAGCTTCATTGATATTTGTTACAAATGGATCTGGACCATGGTCTTGTGAACCTCTATAGGGGTACCGATCCTGGTAATAGCTTTTTCTTCTCGAATCACCTGGATTATATCTATTGTTGTAAGGTCTATTATAATTATACATAGAAACTTCTTCCTTTCATTAAAATCAAATATTCCTAATATATCATATGTTTAACTAGATAAAGTGTTATTTGATAACTGCAAATTGGTACCAGGTACAGTAGTAAATTGATGTCAGGCACCAGTAAATACCAATAAATATTAACAAATTTTCTAAATTATATTTAGTAATTATAGGCAAGTGTACAAAAATACCATAACTAATAACAAATTGGTTGATATTTAATTATATAAGAGTATAATATCAGAAAATAGTGATTAATAAAGGGGAATTTCAAAGGGAGAGAGAACATGAAAGTATCCAGGGAGAACACTGAAACTATTAAAACTTATTATGATGATGATCCTTTATGTGAATGGGAGAGAACTAACGAGAAAAGCATCGAGTATATCATTACCTCCAAAATACTTAGTAGGTATATAAATCCTGGAGAGAAAGTACTTGATATCGGCGGAGGCCCTGGAAGATATTCAACCTGGCTTGCCTCCTGTGGCTGTGATGTTACCCTATTTGACCTTTCTGAGGGAAATATAGCCTTTGCTAAGACTAAAGCAAAAGAATTAGACGTTTCAATAAATACTATCTGCGGAAATGCCCTTGATGAAAGCTTATATCCGGAAGATGAATATGATCATATTCTTGTTATGGGTCCTATGTATCATTTATATAATTATGAAGATAGAAAGAAAGTAATTGATATTGCTCTATCACATCTAAAGAAGAATGGCAAAATCTACATAGCTTTCATTAATCTTTTTTCAGGTTTATTATATTATCTAGACGAAGATAAGTATGGATTTAAGCGGGAACTTGAGTATGACCCATCATATGGTCATTGCTTATTAGAAAATAACGGATGGAATGGTAGGGCATTTACAGAAGCCAGATTTGAAGCACTACCTGAAATAAAAAAATTCTGCAATTCCTTTGGATTAAAGCCAATAAAAATATTCGGACAGGAGGGCTTCTTGGGGACATACATACATCAGCTTGATAACTTGGAAGAGCCTCATAGGAGTCTATGGATTGACTACGCATATCGCATGTGTGATATGGAGGAATACCTAATAATGTCAGCTCACATCATGTATATAGGGGAAAGATAGACCAGAAGTGCCAGGTACCATGAAAGTCGGTGCCTGGCACTTCTGGTAAAATCGGTACCTGGTACCGATTTATTGACAGCAGTAG
>CAZDWP010000347.1:0-2426 GCA_964508985.1 uncultured Herbinix sp.
TGATACGTCCATATAACATATAAGGTCGATATTATTGCAAAAAGATTGATACGGTTAAGATGTTGTAAAAATCGTGTAAATTAAATATGATGTTCTTGAGTTGTGGTATAAGACTTATAATACTGCTTTGGTGAAAGGCTGAATTCTTTCTTAAAAGAACGGACAAAGGTTGAATAATCACCAAATCCGCATAAGGAACAGACATCACCTGCCTGCATACCACTTTTAATGTAATCAGAGGCCATTATTATTCTTTTTTTCTGAATATAGTTATAGAGTGTGAATCCGGTTTCCTTTTTAAATAAATGCATTAAATAGTATTTATTAAGATAGAATTCTTTTGAAATTAAATCAATGGACAATTCATTTTCAAGATTACTTTTAATATAGGTTAATATATTCTCTATTCTTGTGTCATAACGAACGTCTTCTAGCTTTTTTTTGATATCCATTCCAAAGAAAAGGCGATTTATTTTGACCATTAATTGAATAAAAAGAGAATTCTTTAATATTTCGCTTCCAAAGGAACTATCATTAATGGCTTCCTCTAAATCATCCAGTGTCTGTTTAAGAGAAGGAATATCGGCCTTATTAAGCCGAATCATATTCATTTTTCTTTCAGTAGCCAATGAGAAGCAGCTTTGAAGATCAGCGTTATCCTTCTTATGCGCATCGAGAAAATAGGGGTTAAGCCAGAGAATTATCCGCTCATATGCGGTATTTGGGCTAATGATTGGCTGATGGACATCATTCCTTCCGACAAGTAGTATATCCCAGGGCTTTAATGTATAGGATTTGCCCTCTATTATATATGTAACATCACCCGATAGAAAGACGATGATTTTATTGAAATCATGGTAATGGAATTCGATTTCTGTTTTTCTTTGGTCCTTTAGCTTAAAAAACATAAAGTCCTCATTAAGATATCCTCTTTTATTCAATTCCTCTGCTTCATAGCCTTCCATATTCCACCTCCGGTTATCTATATTCGTAAATTCTTCATTTTTAAGATAGAATTCATTTATTCAATAATAGTGTAACTAATAAAAGCATTAAGTGCAAGATATATAACATATATTGCAATAAAATATGTAATTATTGCGAGTATAATATAGTAAAGTAAATACTCAGGGAGGGGACAGTTATGAAAAAATTTATTAAAAGCTATGCCACACCTTTGATTTTGTTATTTTCCATTCTATTAGGAGGAATTGTCGGAGTTATCATGGGGCCAGATGCAAAGATGTTTGAGCCTTTGGGGCAGATTTTTCTTAATCTAATATTTACCTTAATAGTACCTCTTGTATTCTTTAGCGTGACATCATCCATAGCAAATATGGGCGGAATGAAAAGGCTTGGAAAGATTATGGTGAACATTGCTCTTGTATTTGCAGTCACTGCCGTAATATCAGCCGTTATTACAATAATCAGTGTGTTTATAGTCAATCCTACAGAAGGTTTAGGTCAGGATACAATACAGAGCATCTTACAGGATGCAGACGGGGAGATTGGTGAAGAGGCTAAGAAGCTTTCATTACCCGAGCAGCTCGTAAAAACTGTTACAGTAGGTGATTTCTCAGCATTATTCTCAAAAAGCAATTTACTGCAGTTGATCGTGATATCAGTTATATGCGGAATTGCGATTGCGATGGCAGGAGAGAAGGCAAAGGCTTTCAAGGATTTCATGAATGCAGGCTCTGCTGTTATAATGAAAATGATTAAGATAATTATGTATTATGCACCTATAGGACTGGCCTGCTATTTCGCATCTATAATAGGTCAGCTGGGAACACAGATTTTAGAAGGATATCTTAAGGTGTTTCTAATGTACTTAGTTGTATCCATAATATATTACTTCGTATTCTTTAGTATATATGCCTATGTAGCGGCTGGAAAGGCAGGAGTAAAGGCACTCTGGAAAAATGCAGTAGCACCTGCAGTAACAGCTTTGGCTACTTGCTCCAGTGCAGCGTCAATACCTGTTAATTTGGAGGCCGCTAAAAAGATCGGAATTCCTGATGATATCGCAGAAACAGTTATTCCATTAGGCGTAAATACACATAAGGATGGTTCTGTAATCGGTGGAGTCTTTAAGGTTGTATTTCTATTTGGACTATTTGGCATGGATTATAAGAACATTCCAATGCTTTTATCAATTATGGTAGTTAGTTTACTGGTTGGAGCTGTTATGGGAGCAATTCCCGGAGGCGGAATGATAGGAGAGATGCTAATCCTTAGCATATATGGATTTCCTCCAGCTGCATTACCAGTAATAGCAGTAATAAGCACAATCATCGATGCTCCAGCAACCCTTCTTAATGCCTCAGGTAATACAGTATGTGCAATGGTAGTAGCAAGACTTGTAGACGGAAAGAATTGGCTAAAGAGCAAGATATAAAGAAACAGTACCAGGTACCAATGTTAAC
>CAZDWP010000348.1:0-2403 GCA_964508985.1 uncultured Herbinix sp.
ACTGTTGATGTAACTTCCCCTTCCGCTCCTTTGTTCCTACTATATAATCCAGAGCTTGTAAAAGGTATGTTACGTCCTGTTTTTAAATACGCAGCATCCCCAGATTGGCCGTATGAATTTGCTCCTCATGATGCAGGGCAATATCCATTATTAAATGGGCAGGTATATGGAGATAATAAATTAGAATATCAGATGCCTGTTGAGGAATGCGGTAATGTTTTAATTCTAATGGCAGCGATTAGTATAGTAGAAAAGGATCTTTCCTTTGCACTTGAGCATTGGCCTTTATTAGAGAAATGGGCAGAATATCTACTGAAAACAGGTATGGATCCTGAGAATCAATTATGCACCGATGACTTTGCAGGACACCTTGCTCATAATTGTAACCTTTCAATCAAAGCAATCATGGGTATAACCGGTTATTCATTAATGTGCCAAATGAAGGGAGATCAAGAGCAAGCAAAATCTTACAAGACAGCAGCAAAAGAGATGGCAGACCAATGGCTAATCAATGCAGCCAATAGTGATGGTACTTATCGTCTAGCTTTTGATCAAGAAGGCAGCTTTAGCATGAAGTATAACTTGATATGGGATAAGATCTGGGGTACAGAAATATTTGATTTATCAAAGTTTGATAAAGAGCTTTCTTCTTATCTTGATTGTTCCAATACATATGGAATGCCTCTTGATAACCGTGAGGATTATACCAAATCTGACTGGCTAGTTTGGTGTGCTACATTGATGGATTCACAATCAGATTTTGAAAAGATGATAGCTCCCCTATATGCTGCTTACAACGAATCCGAAACACGGGTACCTATGACTGATTGGTATTATACATCAACAGCCAAGATGAGAGGCTTCCAAAATCGTACCGTACAAGGTGGTTTGTTTATTCGTCTACTGATGGAAAAAGGCATATGTAGTATAGTTGAATAACAAACTATGGCTATATCTTTTGTATTGCAGCCTATGGCTCTACCTTTTCTTTTGTATGGTATACAAGTATATTTGCCTTACCCTGTTGATACAATTTTCAAATCCTTCTAAAAACCTCCTATGTTCTTTATGTGTTTTTAACAAGCCTTCACATATTAAATATAGGAGGTTTTCCATGAATCTAAAACTGATTACTAATCCAATTTCCCCTTACTGTTCTCATAAAACTTAGTCGGAGTGACTCCACAGTACTTCTTAAATAGCTTAGAAAAGTAATAGGGGTCATCAATTCCAATCAGAAACGCAATTTCATTAAAATTCAAATCTGTTGTACTGATTAATTCCTTCCCTTGGTTTATTCTTATGGAATTCAAATAACGAAATATGGTCTGCCCAGTTCTTTCAGAAAATACACGGTTAATATAATCAAAGTTAACTTCAAACATTTCCTCAATCAATTTACTGTTTATTTTATTCATATAATTACTATTTAGATAAATGATGATCTCATCGACTTTTAAATAGGATTTTTTAATTCCAGTACTACCCTTTGATAAATGATTTAATACAAATTCATGAGCAACCTTCATTAAAAACAAATAGAATTCTACAGAGGATAAACGTTTGTAATGCTCTTCCCGCCGATTATATATACTTACTGCCCTATTCAAAACCCTTTTATAA
The DNA here is from genome assembly GCA_964508985.1 of uncultured Herbinix sp. Taxonomy (GTDB): domain Bacteria; phylum Bacillota; class Clostridia; order Lachnospirales; family Lachnospiraceae; genus Mobilitalea. Next base: position 1,624 of record CAZDWP010000348.1, read on the forward strand.
TCTTGATAATCCTTTAAATTATCATATTTTTCAAAAACCCCATAAGGTTCCGTTGAATCTACTTCATCTAGGTTATAGCTAAGAAGGGATGCTTTTCTATTATCAATTACATCACATATACTCTTCTCTTCGAATTCGTGTTCAATTCTTCTTAAATCTGGATGCTTAAAATGTACATAATAATAGTGGCAGGATGCTTCTTTAAATCCTTTGTGACATAATCCTGGTTCTATTAGAAAATAGTCACCTTTTCTTAAATGATAGGGGATGTTATTCTCCTCAAGATACATATCACCCTCCCGAATGTAATATAATATATATTCATTGGCAGTTCTTTCGAAATGAATCCAGGGTTTTACATAGTTGATTTTACCAATCATTCTTACCTTCGGTAGAATATCAGTATTATAGGAAAATAACATCTAAGCTCTCCATTCTTTATATAATTTCAATCCATAAGAGATCCCATAACTCCAGTTTAGGAACCGTAACAATAACATGCTGACCATTCTGCTCCTGCTCTAGTTCATATTCCAGTCTGATAGGTTCACAAGTATTCATATCAGGAGTTGCCAAGTAGACACCTTTGATATCAGTATCTAAAAGCATATCTACCTGTATATTGGTAACGGCTACTGGTTTTTGATATTTCGGTTGATTCCACATATCATCTATCTTATTCAAATTAATAAGCTGGATTATTAAATATGTTTTTGTTTCTCTGATTATAGTCCAAACCTTGCCACTTTCACCGCAGGAAGAGAAGCTAATTTCAGAGTC
>CAZDWP010000349.1:0-2395 GCA_964508985.1 uncultured Herbinix sp.
TCCTTTATCATAAAATGCTCGAAACCGGACTTTTCAGCAGCATCTGCATCCCATGTTATCTCAGTTAGATCCTTTTGAATTTCATCTCCGTCAATATTAAAAAATGTTATTTGACCCTTTTGAAGCCTTCCAATCTCCAAGTTTCCTATATAATAAACATTTCGTGTATATTTTAGTATTGCAGGAACATCGGATGCAAAATAAGCCTCTTCATTCTCCATGCCAAGTATCATAGGGCTGTCTTTTCTAGCTACATATATTTCATCAGGATAATCCTTAAACATTACTGCCAATGCATATGAACCACGTATACGGACCATCGAGCGATTTATAGCATCAATGGGGTTGCCAAAATATTTCTTGTAGTAATAATCTATAAGCTTTACAGCCACCTCTGTATCTGTTCCGGAATAAAAGCTATAATCCTTCTTAATAAGCTTTTCCTTAAGCTCCTGATAATTCTCTATAATACCGTTATGTACAGCAACAACAGAGCAATCATCACTACAATGAGGATGAGCATTTTCTTCGGAGGGTTCACCATGGGTTGCCCATCTTGTATGACCAATTCCACAGCTTCCAAGTAAAGTCTGACCTGAATTTGTCTTATCTGAAAGGGCCTTTAATCTCCCCTTAGCTTTCACTATCTCAATATCCGAATCACCCTCACGAACAGCTATACCTGCAGAATCATACCCGCGATACTCCAATTTCGAAAGGCCCTCAAGTATTATAGGTGCCGCTTGTTCATTACCGATATAACCTACGATTCCACACATAACCATTCCTCCTCAATAAATTAAAAATCTAAACCACCTGTAACGGAGGAATTGTCCTCCTCAATAACATCAACAATGTTACTATCCATACAAAAAATACGTTATAAATTATATCAGAGATGACTATCCAATTCTACAAAAATATTCTTTATATATTATGAGAACAATACTAGTAAAATCCATAATATTCTTTTTTATATTCTAATATGTAAATTCATGATATAATAATCTCTGAAAGGTGGTGCGTTTTTATGACTCAAGAAATAATTATAATAGGCGGAGGCGTTGCAGCTTTTAATGCTATAAAATCAATTAGAGAAATAGATAGTGAAGTTATAGTACATTTAATTCAAAACGAACCTATATATCCTTATTATCGAACAAGGTTAACAAAAAGCCTGTTTGAAGATTTGGATCCCGATAGAATCTCTCTCCAAAAAAAAGAATGGTATGACAATAATAATGTAATCCTTCATCTTGGAAAAGAGGTTATGTGCGTTGATACAGAAAAAAGTACTGTTAGCTTGGATGATGGTTGTCACTTAAATTATACAAAACTATTATTAGCCAATGGCGCTAGCAACTTTAAGCCAAATATAGATGGTATAGATAAGGAAAATGTATATACTATAAGAAAATTTGAAGATATACAGGCAATAAAGTCAGAGTCAGAGGACAAGCGAATAATTCTTCACATAGGAGGAGGCATACAGAACCTTGAAGCCGCGTGGGCATTTTCTTCTCATGATAAAGATGTAATAATTGTAGAATTTATGGATAGATTGATGCCCAGGCAGCTTGATACAAGAGCATCCGAAATACTTTTAAATGCAGTAACATCATATAATACTAAGGTATTACTAAGCTCAGAGGTAATTACTATTAAGGGTGATGAGAAGGTAAAGGCTGTTGTAACTAAGAACAGGAATACTTCAGTGGGCACTAATGCTGAGCAGTCCATAGAATGTGATATGGTTATATACTCGGTGGGAATTAGACCAAATATTAAAATATGCGATAATACCTCCATCCAGATAAATAAGGGTGTTATAGTTGATGATCATATGCGGACGAACCTCGATAATATATATGCCGCTGGTGATATAACAGAATATGACGGTAGGGTTGGTGGTCTATGGCCTATTGCAATTGAACAAGGAAAAACATCAGGTTACAACTTAGTAGGAAAGGATGTTTCTTATACTGGTATACTACCCGTAACCACCATGAATGCATTTAATCTTAATATATTCTCAATCGGGACAATCGATGAGACTAGTGCTACTCTCACATTAATTGATGATCCGGGAGATAATAGCACTTATAAGAGAGTATTTATTAAGGATAATACTATTATCGGAGCCATAGTAATTGGAGATATAAAAAATAATAATCTATTGAAGAAATTCGTGACAGAGAAATACGATATTTCTGGATTAGATCTTTCAAAAACATCTGTAAATGAGCTCCTCGAACAGCTAAAGTCAATGTCTTAATTTGATTAAGAAAGGACGAGTAATGATTTATGAACAGGTATAAAAAAGTACCAAAGGATGAGCTTGTAGAACGGGCAAAAGAATTAGAATGCCTTTATCTTACAGAAGAGGCCTTAGCAG
>CAZDWP010000350.1:0-2374 GCA_964508985.1 uncultured Herbinix sp.
GAGACATTACTATTGGACAATATTATCCTGTGGATTCAGTATTGCATCGTCTGGATCCCAGAGTGAAGCTTAACGCAACACTCTTATTTATTATTTCTATATTTTTGTATGAAACCTTCTATGGTTATATTGCAGTAACCATATTTTTAGCATCAATTATTATGCTGTCTAAGGTACCTTTCAAGTTCATATTAAAAGGACTTAAGGCAGTTATTATTATACTCTTATTTACGACGACCTTTAACCTGTTTCTTCATCAAGGAGATACTTTATTTCATATAGGATTTTTGAAGGTAACAAAGCAAGGACTTCATTCAGCATTATTTATGGGAATAAGGCTTACCTACCTTATACTAGGATCATCACTTATGACTTTTACAACAACACCGAATCAGCTGACAGACGGATTGGAAAGGCTACTACGACCTCTTCGCCGTATAAAGGTTCCGGTTCATGAAATTGCTATGATGATGTCTATAGCTCTTAGGTTTATACCTATATTATTGGAAGAGACAGATAAGATTATGAAGGCGCAGATGGCGAGAGGTGCTGATTTTGAGTCCGGTGGTGTTATTAAAAGAGCCAAAGGACTTGTGCCCTTATTGGTACCCCTGTTCGTATCGGCATTTCGAAGAGCAAATGACCTTGCTATGGCCATGGAAGCAAGATGCTACCGTGGTGGAGAGGGTAGAACGAAGATGAAACCCCTACACTATGGACGAAGGGATATGATCGCTTATATTATCTTACTTTTGTATTTTGCAGGTGTAATCATTATTGGTATATATGAAAAATATCTGCCTTATTTTAGCTTTAAAATATAACATTCATCTTTATGATAGTTTAGACTGTGAGTAGCTTATGAGGAGAATCAAGTTAGAAATAGCATATGACGGAACTTCATATCACGGATGGCAAATCCAACCGGGTGAAATTACTGTTGAGGGCGTAGTAAATGAGGCCTTATCTGAGCTTCTGCAGGAGGAAGTCACAGTAATCGGTGCTAGCCGCACAGATTCCGGCGTACACTCTAAGGGAAATGTAGCTGTATTTGATACAGACACCAGAATACCTGCAGAGAAAATCTGCTATGCAATAAATCAGCATCTTCCATGGGATATCAGAGTTCAAAGCTCTGTAGAGGTAAGCGGAAATTTTCATCCAAGGAAGGTGAAAAGTAAGAAGTCATATGAGTATAGTATATTAAATAGAAGTATCTCGCTGCCAACCGATCGGCTGTATTCATATTTTCTTTACTATGATTTAGATGTAAAGCTCATGGAAGAGGCAGCAGGATATCTTATCGGTAAGCATGATTTTAAGAGCTTTTGTTCTGTAAAGACTCAGGTCTTAGATACCGTTAGAGAAATATATGATCTTAATGTAAGAAAAGATGATTACATGATTAGAATTAATGTTACAGGAAACGGCTTTCTCTACAATATGGTTCGTATAATTGCCGGTACCTTGATTGAGGTTGGAAGAGGTGTGATAGCACCTAATGATATAGATAAGATACTTAAAGGGCTTGACAGAGGGCTTGCCGGACCTACGGCACCCGCTCATGGATTAACTTTAGTTAACATAGAGTATGATATGGATATATAATTAGTGAGGTGATTATTTGTTTGATTTTCAGACAGATTTATATTCGATTAATGACTCTTCTATAATCCTACGATTAGTATTAGCAGTGATATTGGGGGGGATAATAGGGTTTGAAAGAGGGAGGTCAGGCCGACCTGCTGGACTCAGAACTCATATCTTAGTGTGTCTTGGAGCCGTACTGGCAATGATGACAAATCAATATATATATGAAGAATTTGGTGTCAGTGATCCTACCAGGATGGCTGCACAGGTTATATCAGGAATTGGTTTCTTAGGTGCCGGGACTATACTTGTCACTGGAAGACATCAAGTAAAGGGTCTTACTACTGCTGCCGGCTTGTGGGCAACTGCCTGCATGGGTCTTGCTATCGGAATTGGCTTTTATAAGGCGGCCATAGCAGCATGTATTATGATTACATTTGCAACTGTGGTTCTACACCGATTTGATAATTTTCTAGTATCAAAATCCAAGATGATGGATTTATATGTAGAATTTTCTAATACAGTCCCTATAACCTCGGTGCTTGACACCTTAAAAAGCTTTCATGTAAATATTGAAAGCATAGAAATAGTTAAGCCTACATACGGTGCTAATGCTCAGCTCGCAGCAATCATGACTATAAAACTAAAGCAAAAGAAAGCAAGAGTTGATGTCATAGCGAAGCTATGTAGTCTGGAAGGCGTTGAATTTGCCGAAGAGATATAAAATCCTGTCAATCATTTTTGAAAATGTCCCAAAAAAGCTTAAACATTAGCACCAATTAAA
>CAZDWP010000351.1:0-2368 GCA_964508985.1 uncultured Herbinix sp.
GGGTTCTCACATTAAAGAAAGACAAGGGCGATATACCCTTCTATTATGATATTGTCGGTGGCGTAAAGGAAACAGCCTTTTTTCTTGGAACCCAGTATTTATCGGTTAATCCAATTACGACATTTGAGGATGCAGGTGATATATCTGATGACTTGTTGGAAAGTGGAATTAAGAATCAAGTGATGAATTACCAGGGATGGTTTAATGGTGGGTATTACCATGATGTGACTGATAAGGTGAAGGTAACTAGAAAGCTAGGTGGCAGATCGGGCTTAGAACAATTAATTAAGAGGGTTGAGGATAATGGCGGTTACTTCTACGGAGATACTTCATTTCAAAAGGTTTCCCATATAAGTAAGAGGTACAATCGACACCAGGAAACCTCAAGATATTATGGAGCAGGGTATTATGCTTATTTTGCCAATGTAAATCCTGCAACACTTTCAAAGACATCTACATTGGGATATCCGGAGACAGGATATTATCTTATATCACCCAAGTTCTTGCTAAGATATGTGGATGGATTTATTAAGGGGATAGATGGGATCGGTATGAATGGAATTTCTTTGAGGGATCTAGGAGATGCCCTACATTCAGATCAGAAGAGAACAGCTCTTATAAATAGAGAGGAAGCGCTGGATGTGGTGATTTCTCAGTTTGACAAGCTAAATGACAGTGGAAAAAAGCTATTAGTTAGCGGAGGCAATGATTATTCATTCAAGTATAGCTCGGATATCATAAATGTGCCTATGAGTGACAACAGGTATTTTATCGTAGATCAAAGTATCCCTTTATATCAGATGATACTTCATGGAAGCATCGATTACAGTGGAGGGTTAATAAATTTTTATGATGATATAGACCGCTCTGATTTGAAGCTTAACCTAATTGAATATGGGGCATCACCCCATTATCTATTCACTAAGGAAAGCGCAAACGAGATGAAATATAGTGGATTACATAAATACTATTCGACTAAATATGATATATGGAAAGAAGAAGCTATAAATATGTACCGAGATGTAAACGAGGCATTGAGCAGGGTGTCCGGTGAGACTATGATAAATCACGAGATTATTAAGGATGGTGTAAGTAGGGTTACCTACAGTAATGGAATGGTATTTTATATTAATTATCTACCGGAGGATGTGACTGTGGATGGCATAACTATACCGGCAAAAGCCTATGAAGTGCTGCCTAACGCGGCGGAATGAGAGGTAATTTATGAAGAAAAAAAAGCTTACCCTTTCTAAGAAAAGAATGCTGCAAGGTTATATGTTTATTCTTCCGTGGTTTATTGGCTTTGTAGTTTTCTATATAAGAAGTATTATACTTACGACTCAGTTTAGCCTATCAGAGCTAAGTACTGGGGCAGTAGGGGGATATGAGCTTAAATTTGTAGGGCTCCAGAATTTTATATATGCTTTTCGAGAGCATGGAACATTTAAACAGGTTTTAACCAAGTCAGTGGGTAATATAGTCCTGGATATACCGCTTATCATATTTTTTAGTTTGTTTGTAGCTATGCTGCTTAATAAAAAGTTTAAGGGAAGGACATTAGTTAGAGTAATATTTTTTCTTCCTGTTATTCTTAATAGTAGCGCAATATCAGGAGCATTAGAATTAAGTCGTCAAATGATGGCGGGAGGCATCTCTGCAGGGAGTAGCCAGATTGCAGCCGACACATCCTCCACTGGTGTAGATGTAAACTATTATATCAGCTTATTTAAGGATTTTGCCATGCCGGAAGCAGTATTGGATTATATAGTTGCTGCGGTCGGCCGTATAAATAATATTATAACAGCTTCGGGAGTACAGATAGTTATATTCATAGCAGCCCTACAGTCAATACCTGGCTCAATGTATGAGGTTGCAAAGATAGAAGGAGCAACGGCTTATGAGACCTTCTGGAGAGTTACTTTTCCCATGGTAATGCCCCATATTATTACCAATGTGGTATATACAGTTATAGATAATTTTGCAGATAGCGAGGTTGTTACTCTAGCTTATGATATGGTATTTACAAGCTTTGACTATGGGTTAAGCTCAGTATTTAGTCTGGTGAGTACGGTTATTATCTGTCTAATATTAATCCTAATATGTGGTTATATTCAAAAAAGGACCTTTTATTATAATTAGGAAGGGAGTGGTGATATGAGTTCAAAAGTAAATAGCAAGGCTAAATCAAAATTAATTATGACTACATCCAACCCTAACTTCACTAATTATAGGAAGGGAATAGTGTCAAGCTCTAAGCGTCTAGTTATTAGTATTTTCAGCTTAATTGTAATTCTTGGTATATGTTATGTCATTCTAGCTCCTGTGATTGGTATGGTCGTAAATTCATTTATGTCAGATGCAGATGCTT
>CAZDWP010000352.1:0-2365 GCA_964508985.1 uncultured Herbinix sp.
GCAAAGAAAGCTAATCTAGTATTGCCTGCAGTAAGCTATGCAGAAAGCACAGGAACATTTACAAGTACAGAAAGAAGAATCCAAAAGACAAATGCAGCTATACCAGCATTAAGTGGATATATGAACTGGGAAATTGTCAATGAAATGATGTATATACTAAGTAAGACTGACAATTATCAAAGTATTGACGAATTAACTGAAGAAATATCTAAGAATGTAGTAGGTTATCTGGGACTAAACAAATTAACTGAAAACTCCTATTGGCCATTAAATGGTTCAAATGTCCTTTATACAGAGGGATTCAATACAGTAGATAAAAAAGCTAATTTAATAGTGGTAGAAGATGCAAGACTATTTGAAAGAAAACCAACTACAGACTATGTAGAAAAAGAATTTGAAAAGATCGTATCAAGTATTGGAGAAGTTTCAGAAGAATTAGCAGGTGTAGAAATATAAAGGTAAATTGGGAAAGCTGAAATCAAAAGATTTCAGCTTTTTGTAATTTATGGGTATAATAGAATACGATATATATATTTAACCTTAGGAGTGAAAAATATGTTAAGTTTAGATGGAATAACAAAATCATATAATAAAGGTCAGATAAAAGCCGTTGATAAAGTAAATTTAGAGATAAAATCAGGGGAGATTTTTGGTTTTTTAGGCCCTAATGGGGCTGGGAAAACTACCACAATAAAAATGATAGTAGGCTTATTAAAGCCTGATGAAGGAGAAATCATATTAGATGGAGTAAATGTATGGGAAGACTCTCTTAAGGCTAAATCCATGATAAGCTATGTACCTGATAATCCAGAAATCTATGACAGATTAAGTGGAATAGAATATTTGAATTTTATAGCTGATATGTATGGCATTTCAGAAGGAGAAAGAAAAGAAAAAATCGAATACTATACAAATCTATTTAACATAGAAGATTCCTTAGGAGATATAATAAGCTCTTATTCCCATGGGATGAAACAAAAGTTAGTACTTACATCTGCACTTCTCAATGATATGAATTTATTTATATTAGATGAGCCCATGGTAGGGCTTGATCCAAAATCTTCTTTTAATCTAAAAGAAATAATGAGAAATATGTGTGATGAAGGGAAAACTGTATTTTTCTCAACTCATGTCTTGGAAGTGGCTGAAAAATTATGTGACAGAATAGCAATTATCAACAATGGAAAGATAATAACTCACGGAACGATGGAAGAGCTAAGAGCTGATGCTAAGGAAAAACAATCATTAGAGAAAATATTTTTGGAGCTGACTGATAATGAATAAGCTGATTTCATTAATAAAAACGGATTTAAATATAACATTTGGCTTATCTTCAGTAATTTATGATTTTAAAGCAAAGAAACAGAGATGGCAAATTATCATATTTGTTATAGCAATGCTTTCTTTAATTCCAACATATTTTCTAATTATCAATCTGTTATTTGATTTTTATGATGTATTTAAGGAAATTGGACAGGAATCATATTTTCTATTGATGGGTTTTTTAGCATCTCAACTTATAATATTTTTATTTGGTCTAATGTATGTAATGAGTAAATATTACTTTTCCAATGATTTAAATCAGCTGTTGCCATTACCTATAAAACCATCTCATATTTTGACTTCTAAATTTATTAGCTTAATGGTAAGTGAATACTTAACCTCATTTCCAATATTTTTACCATTTGTAATCATATATGGGATAAAGGAAGGTGCAGGAATCTTTTACTGGTTATATGCAATTGTTACTTCCATTGCTCTACCTATATTACCATTGGTTTTGGCATCCATAATTATTATGATATTAATGAAATATACAAATATTAAAGGGAAAAGAGATTTAGTAAGAACTATATCTGCTGTCCTATTACTTGTAATCATAATTTATATACAGTTACAGATTCAGAAATTATCCCAGCAAGCAATACTTAAAGGGGAAGATTTTTATTACAATATAGCTAGAGATGCAAATTTATTGGCTAGAAATCTCGGATTAGTATTTCCACCAAGTATATGGGGAACTTTAGCATTAGCCAATTTTTATGAAATAAATGGGCTTACTAATTTAATTATGTTTGTAGGTTTTAGTGTAGCTGGGTTTGTTTTGATGGTATTTTTATCAGAAAGATTATTTTTTGATGGATTAATAGGAAATATTGAAGTAACTGCATCAAAGGGAAGGAAGAGAAAGAAGAATTTAGATAAACTATATATTGAAAACAAGCCATATATCTCCCTTGCTAAAAAGGAGCTAAAGATGTTATTTAAAACTCCAATTTACTTGATGAATACTGTTGGTGGAGTAGTATTAGTACCAATAATATTAGTTATGAGTTTAAATATAGGTGATGCATCTATGGAACCT
>CAZDWP010000353.1:0-2338 GCA_964508985.1 uncultured Herbinix sp.
GACCCGGATATCTTTTGGAGGATAAGGATAAGATTCTAAAGGCTCATATCGATAACTTCGCCGGACAGGACAAGACCTTACTTACATTTGACAATATGGAAAAAGAGGAAGCTTTCTATCTATATGAGAACGGCTTACTTAGTAAGCAGGAAGGCTATTACATATATTACGAGAAAAATGAAGAAATGCAAAATTATATGGTTGAGAGCAAGGGTAAACCTAGCGAAGAAGAACATTATGAAGATAGGGTATCAAAAGAGATTCGTACGATCCTCCAGAATAAGAAGCCCTCAGATGAGCACAAGAGTGTAAGCTATCTTATGTATGCGGCGGGTACATTACTGGCGGTAATTATCTTGGTAGTAGGTGCGGCTATGCTAAACAACTATGACCAAATGAAAAATATGAAAGATTCATTGAATTCTCTATCAAACAATTTAAAAGAAGTAGAATCGGTATTTATAAAAAATGAGAACAGTAATGCAATCTCAGATAAAGCTACTGAACCAAACATTGAAAACACTGTAAATGATGACGGAAGTTTAAATGTTGAAGTGGTTCATGGAGGGGTATCACCACTACCAGAAAATGATGATGAAGATGAAGTAAACAATGATGAGCCGATAGAATCTGCTATTAATCAGCCAAATGACGATGGAGATGATAGTGATGATCAAGAAACCTCCGGTGGACAGGTATCAACGAGTGATGTGCAGGCAGAAGTTAAATACTATACGGTAGAAGCAGGGGATTCTTTGGCGGGGATCAGCAATAGACTTTATAGTTCAGCAAACTATATCTCTGTAATCAAGAAACTTAACAATATTGAGGATGAGGATATGATTTATATAGGGCAGAAGCTAATTCTTCCTTAAATCGACCAAAATATTATATTAATATAGTAGGAAATTTGAATACTCAGAAGTGAATTATAAGCAATATATTACCAGTGCCGCAGAATATATAACCCCTATTTACGCGAAGGTGAAGCGAAGTATCGTTCAAGCTAACTTGAAATGATACAAGCGAGCCCGCGATAACCGGATAAACTCGCGAAGCGTGTTTGTCCGGTTGGATCGGTTAATATGCTGACGGCACATTTTCTTTATAAAATACATAGTGCCATTATTAAGAAAATGAGGTATAATTTCTATAACAATAAGAGTAAGGCTAGAATATAAGAAGTGGGTGGACAAGCAGTGAGGGATTACGAGGATAAAAAAAGGAGATATCGTAAAAACAGAGCAATCATATTTACATTGCTACTGGTCCTTATTGTAATAATCGGAGCAGTATATCTTATTAGATTATATAACCGTACCTATCAGGATTATGAGGTAATAGATAGTGTTGCCAATACAGAGGAGCACCTTGGAGGCTATCTTGAGTATAAGGGAGCGGTAGTCAGATATAGTAGAGATGGAGCTGTTGCCGTTGATAATAAAGGGAATCTGCTGTGGAATGGATCTTATGAGATGGCCGATCCTATTGCCGATACCTGTGAGGATTATGTTGTTATAGCTGACAGAGGAGGCAAACAGATACAGATATTTAATAAGGATGGTTTGGCAGGAAGCTTAACAATGAACCATCCCATAGTAAAGGCTGAGATTGCTAAACAGGGTGTGGTTGCAGTTCTTATGACAGAGGATGATATTAGTTATGTGGAGGTGCAAAGTAAGGAAGGTGACCTTCTTGGAGAGAAGGTAACTAATATGGTAAAGGACGGTTATCCCATGGACATATCTCTTTCGGATAACGGAGAGAAGGTGGCAGCCACCTATCTTAGCATTAGCAAGGGAGAAATCATCAACAACATATTGTTCCTAAATTACGGCGAGGTAGGCAAGAACTTTACGGACCGTCACGCGGGAGCATTAATCTATAGAAATGCTATAGTACCAAGAATAACATTTCTGGATAATGACACAGTCTGCGCCTTTAAAGAGAATGGACTGCTGATATTTACCATGGAAGAGATAGCTGATCTTGCATTTGAGGAAACCATAGAAGGTGAGATCAAAAGTGTACTACATAATAATAAATATACAGGCCTTGTCGCCATAGAAGATGGAAAAAATAAGCCAAGGCTTCTTCTATATGATTTAAAGGGTAAAAAGGTATTAGAGAAGGAATTGGATTTTGAGTATGAAAGCATATATCTTTCAGGGGATGAAATTATAATGCATGATGATCTCTCCTGCGTGATTTATAAGTCTGATGGTAAGGAGAAGTTCAGATATACATTTACTACAAATATCTCGGCACTATATGCTATCAACAATCTGGACCGTTATTTTATGGTGAATCCACAAGAGATATGGGAGATACAGTTGGT
>CAZDWP010000354.1:0-2338 GCA_964508985.1 uncultured Herbinix sp.
TTATAAAGAAAATAAATCGCAGAAGAGAAACTGGCAAAAAGCATTATATAATTATTAATGCTGAGGGTGTAGGCGAATCTGAAAATATGGCAAAAAGAATTGAAGCTACCACAGGAATGGAGACCAGAGCAACTATAATAGGTCATGCCCAAAGAGGTGGAACCCCCACTGCAAGAGATCGTGTCTATGCATCTGTTATGGGTGCCAGAGCTGTAGATTTACTAATAGCTGGGGCTAATAATCGTGTTGTAGCCTATAAAGACAGTCAATTTGTGGATTTCGATATAGAAGAAGCCTTAGCTATGACTAAGGACATTGACCAATATATGTATGAGCTTTCAGTGAGGCTTTCTCAATAATAGTGTTGAAAATTTGCTAGATAGGAGAAGATTTAATGAGTAAGAAGACGAAGAAGTTTTTGTCTTATTATAAACCATACATTAATTTATTCGTAGCGGATATGTTTTTTGCCTTATTGGCATCTGCTATATCACTAGTTTATCCAATGGTTGTTAGGTATATTACCAACGATATTTTGATAAACTATGATATTTCAGAATCTGCACCGATAATTGTAAAGCTACTTTTTGCAATGCTGGGGCTGGCAGCCATAGAGTATGCCAGCACCTTTTTTACATCCTATAAGGGTCATATGATGGGAACAAAGATGGAATATGACATGCGTAATGACATCTTCCAGCATTACCAGAAGCTATCCTTTAATTTCTATGATAATCAAAAGACCGGTCAGCTTATGACCAGGATAACAAATGACTTATTTGATGTAACAGAGCTATGCCACCATGGTCCCGAGGATATCATTATATCCTTAATAAAGTTTATTGGGGCCTTCTTTATATTGATAAATATAAATCTACCCCTAACACTGATAGTATTTGCATTTATTCCTATAATGCTTGTATTCGCACTGTTTATGAGAGGAAGAATGCGTAGGGCTTTCAAAAGAAATAGAGAAAGAATTGCCGATATAAATGCTCAGATAGAGGATAATCTATCAGGGATTAGGGTTGTGAAATCCTTTGCAAATGAATCGGTGGAGATGGGTAAATTTAGAGAGGGTAATGCCAGGTTCGTGGATAGTAAGCGTAATAGCTATTGGAATATGGGAGCTTTCCATTCCGGGCTTACACTATTTACAGCACTAATCAACATAGCAGTAATAGCCGGCGGGGGTTTGTTTATTGCCTATGAGATTATTAATGTCGGTGATTTACTAACTTTTCTACTTTACGTGAATACCCTTGTTGACCCTGTTAAGAAGCTGATTAATTTTACCGAGCAATTCCAGAACGGTATGTCAGGCTTTAATCGCTTCTATGAAATACTAGAGGTTGAAGCGGATATAGTAGATAGGCCGGATGCCGTTAAGATTAAGGATGTAAAAGGCGAGATAGAATTTAAGAATGTATCATTTAAGTATAATAACACAACCGGAGATGTATTTAGGAATATAAACTTGAAGGTAGATTCAGGAGAATATATGGCACTGGTAGGATCATCCGGTGTCGGAAAGACTACGATGTGTAGCCTAATACCAAGATTTTATGAGGTTTCAGACGGTGAAATCACACTAGATGGAATCGATATTAGAGACATAAAACTTAAATCGCTTCGTAAAAATATCGGAATTGTTCAACAGGATGTATATTTATTTGCAGGTACTGTGCTTGATAACATAAGATACGGAAAAGCTGAAGCCACCGATGAAGAAATTATCATGGCGGCGAAGAACGCCAATGCCCATGAATTTATTATGGAGCTTCCAGAAGGATATAATACTGACATAGGTCAAAGAGGCGTTAAGTTATCTGGTGGTCAAAAGCAAAGACTAAGTATTGCCAGAGTATTTCTAAAAAACCCGCCCATACTAATATTTGATGAAGCCACATCCTCCTTGGATAATGAAAGTGAAAAGGTAGTTCAGGACTCACTGGAAAAGCTGGCCAAGGAACGTACAACCTTTGTAATTGCCCACAGACTTTCAACCATTAAGAATGCAAAGAGAATTCTTGTACTCACTGAAGATGGAATAGGAGAATCAGGTACTCATGAGGAGCTCCTTGCAAAAGATGGATTATATGCAGGACTCTATAAGCTGTCCTATAGTAAACAGAAGTAAAAAAGAAAAAAAGAGTGAAAAAGAGTGAAAAAGAGTGAAAAAGAGTGGTACCAGGTACTGGTTTCGGTACCTGGTACCACTCTTTTTATCGTTTTTTGATACCATTTTTTTATTTTATGGAACCTTATTGGGTGTAGTTGCGTCTAATTATCAGAAAGGGAAAGATGATTGTAGTGCATCCAAATTGCCATTTACATC
>CAZDWP010000355.1:0-2322 GCA_964508985.1 uncultured Herbinix sp.
TGGCTCAGATAGCATGGAGCAGACCATAAGGATGCTTTATATGGCTGACAAGGAGAAGATTACAACAATCATTGCAACGCCTCATTATGAAGCCGGTAGAGATAACCGCTCTGTAGATGAGCTGAAAGAAATAGCTAATCAGGTTCAGCTAAAGGCCTATGAAATCAATAAGAACTTTAAAATATCCCTCGGCAATGAAATTCGCTATAGTGAATCGATTGTAGAGGATCTAAAATCAGGAAAAGCACTTACGCTTGCTGGAAGTAGATATGTATTGGTTGAATTCACATATGATAGCACCTTTAAATCCATGTATCGAGGCATAAATAAGCTTATATACAGTGGCTACATACCAATCCTTGCCCATGTTGAAAGGTATTATTCTATGCATAGAAAGCCTAATATGGTGAAGGAGCTTATTAAGATGGGATGCTATATACAGATGAACAGCAACAGCGTAATCGGCAGCTTCCTAGATACAAAAGCCTCATATAATAGGAAGCTACTTCAAAATGACATGGTCCATTTTATAAGTAGTGATTGCCATAGCGATAGGGTAAGGGTACCGATGATGCAGAATGCTGTAAAGTATTTAATGAAACGATGCGATGAAGATCAGATAAATAGAATATTTATAAATAACCCGACTAAATTACTTGAGGATATATACATATAAAGGAGTCTTTATGGAAAAGCACACGAATGAAGATGTAGAAATTGACTTAATGGACTTGTTCCATTTGATAAAATCACGGCTATGGATTATTATCCTGAGCGGGTTAGTATTTGCTATGGCTGCAGGGTCATATAGCAAATTCATGATAACACCTATCTATACCTCGAAGACTCAATTATATATACTTAGTAAGTCCACATCTATTACGAGCCTAGCGGATATCCAGATTGGAACTCAGCTTACTCAGGACTATATGGTATTAGTTAAGAGTAGACCTGTGGTAAATCGCGTAATTGAGAATACATATCTGAATATATCCTATGAGGAAATGTTAGGAAGGGTCTCAGTCTCTAACCCTAGCAATACCAGAATACTTGAAATAAAGGTGGAACATCCAAATCCTTACCTTGCTAAGAGAATCGCCGATGAGTTTGCCAATGTATCTACCGAGCAAATAAATAAAATAATGTCTATGGAAAAGCCAACGATTGTTGATGAGGGGAACCTACCATTATACCCATCCAGACCGAATGTAATGAAAAATACGGTATTAGGAGGCCTAATTGGTGGATTATTAGCAGGAGGTATTATAGTAGCATTATATATGATGGATGACACGATAAAGGGTAGTGATGATGTCGAAAAGTATCTTGAGCTTAGTACCTTGGGATTAATCCCTATAGAAAATGATAAGGAAGTTAGAAAGAATCGTAGAGCATTACAAGCAAAAGGTAAGAAAAGCAAGAAAGGGAAGAGTTAAGATGACTGAGAACAGGGTTGAAATTCAACGAGAAGAATTGGATTATAGGACCAATGAAGCATACAAGGCTCTTAGAACGAATATACAGTTTTGTGGAGATGACATTAAGGTTATTAGCGTAACCAGCTGTACACCGAATGAAGGAAAGAGTAGCATATCCTTTAATATGGCCATGTCATTTGCAGAGAATGGGAAAAAAGTAATATTAGTGGACGCTGACCTTAGAAAATCAGTATTAATAGGAAGATATAAGGTAGGCGAGATAAAAACTGGGCTGACCCACTATCTATCCGGGCAAAATGAATTAGAGGATAGTATAAATCATACAGATGTACAGAACTTTGATATAATCTTCTGCGGTTCATACAGCCCTAACCCAGTAGAACTATTAAGTCATGCAAGACTCGAGGCTATGATTATTAAGCTTAGACAGGTATATGATTATATTATATTTGATACACCACCCCTTGGCTCGGTAATAGACAGTGCCATAGTAGCTAAGGCTGTAGATGGTGCTATAATTGTGATAGAGGCTAATACAGTCAGCTATAGATTCGCCCAGAGTGTCAAGGAGCAGCTAGATAAAACTAACTGCCGCATCTTAGGTGTAGTTATGAATAAGATTCCTATGGATAAGAAGAAATATTACGGTAAGTACTATGGGAAGTATTATGGTAAATACTATGGAACCTATGGTAAGAAGAATTAGGAAATTATTAGAAATAAAACATCAAGGTTTACTTTCAATGCTCCTAATAGTATAATGATTATTGCATATCATTGTAGGTATTATACATAAACGGAAGGAAGTTAAACATGCTACATATTTTTCTATGTCCAAAATGCTTTAACTATAGAATAGTATCAAGAAATCCTGCTGCTATGT
>CAZDWP010000356.1:0-2286 GCA_964508985.1 uncultured Herbinix sp.
TCTAGAAGAGTAATAGCCCTTATCCTTGAAACTCTAAAATCCCTTATTTCATTGCGGAGCTCGCAAAAGCCAACAACGCACAGGGCACCATCATTTATGGAAAGCTCGTATGGATGGATGACCCGAATGGTATCCTCGTCGCTTCCAAAACTACGATATATGATTCTTGCCTTCCTTTTATTCTGTATGGAATCATGAAGCTTTGCCTCTACCTCAGGATTTAGTGTGTCGCTTATATAGTCATTTGTATTTATAGAAACAAGACCGGTAAAATGCTTGATAAACTCCCGGTTTAAATTAGTGGTATTGTCTAGAAGCTTATTTATTAATTCATTTGAGGTTCTACCCATGGTCATGTATTGATATGGTTTTAGAAGCTCCAGCATAAAAGAAAGGGAAATTAACTCAGGAGATGTAAAGGTGATATCACTAAGGCGAAACTTGTCTGCGGTATAGTAGGTTTTATTATTTCTCTCTAGCTCTGAGATAAAGCATATGCCGGAGAGACTGTCAATATCGCGCATTATTGTCTTCTTATCCACGATGACATCCCATTTCTCCAAGGAAGAGTGGATGTCGCTTATGGTATAGCCCCTTTTGTTCTCTGAAAGCAATAGCAAGATGAATATCTGTCTTTCGGTTTGTGCCATATCCTTCATAATGTTACCTCCTATTAATAATACATCATACTTAAATAATCTTACTATAAAAAAGGCTTATATTCAAGATTAGTAAAAAAAGACCACTTCATAATTCATAGGATATACCCTTTAGAATTATGAAGTGGCTTAGAAATTTACTTTTATTAGTTTGTATTAGTAACTACATCATTATGAAGAGCGTTTAGCTTTCGCATCTCATATATGATAAATATTCCTGTTAATACTGAGGAAGTAATATCTGCTATAGGTCCAGCAGTTATGAGCCCGTCCAAACCAATAAACCGAGGTAATATGATCAGACAAGGGATAAGTATTAGCACCTGCCTGGAAAGGCCAAGGAAAGCTGAGTGTTTTGGCTTTCCAACCGCCTGAAAATAGTTGGAGGTTACAATTTGAAATCCAATTATGGGTAAGAACATTAAGTTCCTCTTTATTGCCTTAACACCGAAGGCTATTAGTTCGGTGTCTTCATTATTAAATAAGTAAACCAGCTGCTCGGGGAATAATCTGGTTGTTATCCATCCGACAACTACAATCACAGTAGCAAATAAAACTCCCAAATGGTATGCCTGTTTTACTCTGTCAAATTTCCTAGCCCCATAATTATATCCGATAATAGGCTGCATTCCCTGGTTGATTCCGAATATCGGCATTATCATTAATGTAACTATACTATTAACAATGCCCATTCCCGAGACGGCTATATCTCCTCCGTAGGAATTAAGACCCCTGTTCATTATAAAATTAAGAATACTTGACGCAATTTGCATAGCAAAAGGGGCAATTCCTAAAGCTAGAATCTTTCTAACATATACAAGCCTTAGCTTCATATATGATAGCTTTAATTTTAAGAAGCTTTTGCCTTTTAAGAAATATAATAGAACCCATAATGAAGATACTATTTGAGATATAATAGTGGCAATGGCGGCACCTTTCATCCCCCATTTAAATACAAAGATAAAGATGGGGTCGAGGACAACGTTTACGATTGCACCGATTAACATGGTATTCATGGCGATTTTAGGATTACCTTCAGAACGAATAAAGTTATTCATACCCATTCCTACAGATTGAAATACCGCTCCAAAAAGTATTATATTTAGGTAATCCATAGCATAAGGTAAGATTTGATTACTGGTACCCATTAATTTAAGAAAAGGTTCCATAAAGACCAAGCCTATTACTGTTAGTGCCAAAGAAGTAGCAATCAACAGAACAAAGGCATTATTGAAAATACCCTCTGCCTCATCTTTTCTGTTCTGTCCAAGTCTAATAGCCACCAGGGAATTGGCACCTATACCAATCAGCATCGAGAAGGCCATCAATATCAGCATAATAGGAAAGGATACTGTGATACCGCCAATTCCTAAGGAGCCTACACCGTGACCTATATATATTCTATCAACCACATTATATAAGGCATTAACCAACATTCCTATTATTGCAGGAATAGAAAACTTAAAAATTAATTTTATTATACGTTCTTCGCCAAGCTGCTTTGATCTATCTATGTTCTCCATTCATTCACTCCTACTGTAATTAATATATAGCTTGTACAGTATACTAGTGTAATAAATAAATGTCAAACCATTCAACTGACAGTTAAAAATGCGTATAAATTTAA
>CAZDWP010000357.1:0-2276 GCA_964508985.1 uncultured Herbinix sp.
TGTAAGTAAAGAACCTTACACCCTCATATTAGAATGTCTTTTGATGAATACTAAACTCTTGAAAATTTAGGCTGAATAGTTACTCAAAAAGATGCTATTGTTAAAATAGAAGAAGCAGAAGCATCAAATAATAAGGCTATAAATACACTGCCTCTTATTTTGCTTGTGGAAGACAATAATGATATTTTATTATACATTAAAACTATCTTGGAAGACGAGTATAGAATAATTACTGCATGGAATGGAGAAGAGGGATTGGCTTTAGCAGAAAAACATATCCCTGACTTAATTATTACAGACGTGATGATGCCTGTAAAAGACGGGTATGAGTTTGCAAACGAAATAAAGGATAACAAGCTTCTTAATCACATTCCAGTAATTATGGTTACAGCAAAAACAACAGATGAAGACCGTATAAAAGGATTGAGCTGTGGAGTGGAAGCATATATTCGAAAACCATTTCAGCACGAAGAATTACTTATACGTATTAAAAACATTTTTGAAAAAAGGCACCTTCTTAAAGAAAAATATATGAGTGCGATCATACATAGTGGCTCTAATAAAAAAATGCACAACGATGTCAACATGGATTTTCTGCAAACTATTACCAATATCATTTATGCAGAGATAAACAACCCAAAATTAAATTCAACTTTCTTAGCAGACAAAATGGCAATAAGCGTTTCACAGCTTAGCAGAAAGCTGAATGGTATTACAGGATACTCCACCATATCATATGTGTTACAACTTAAACTAAATAAGGCTAAAAAACTGCTTGCTACTGAAGATATATCTATTACAGAAGTTGCGGATGCTTGCGGATTTTATGATGCCAACTATTTTTCTCGTACATTTAAGAAAGAGTTTGGTGTGTCGCCATCTAATTTTCAGAAATTACCAAATTTAATTTGAAAGCATAGTAAATAAAAACTACAACCCGAACCAAAATACCGTGCAATTCATAAACAGCTACTAGTACATTAGTAGCTGTTTTTTTATTTCTTAACGCTAACTTTTGAGCTATACTTACCATACACAATCCGCACAAATAAAAGACTATCTACCAGTCAGTTATGCTTTTATAATGCGTAATTAATACTAGTCGCTTTGTCTGTTAATGCGTAATTAATACTATATTCAGCTTAAATAGTGATAACTTTTTGTACATAACTCTTATAAATTCACCATCTCAAAACAAAAAACTGAAAGCAATATATTTTTTCAACCATAAACAGCACTAGTTATGGGTTTATTTAACAGCCATAGACAAAAAAAATTCAAAGAATACATCGATATTATTGAATGGAGTAATGACACATCCGAAAGCATGATTTGGCGTTTCCCACGCTACAAGACAAAAATTAAAAATGGAGCGCAGCTTACAGTAAGAGATGAACAGGTAGCAGTACTAATTGACAAAGGCAGATTTGCTGATGTTTATCAACCAGGCTGTTACAAACTCACTATAGACAATATGCCCATTCTTGCAGCCATCAAAAAATGGAAATACGGTTTTAAATCTCCATTCAGAACCGACATCTATTTTGTAAGCACCAAACATTTTTGGAACATGCATTGGGGCAACAACACTCCAATTATAATAAACGACTCCAAATTCGGTTCTATAAGTATAGAAGCTTTTGGACTGTTTTGCTTTCATGTGAATTCAAATCCTAGCAAGTTTATTCGCAACACAACAGATATGGAAACGAAATTTACTACAGAAAGCGTAAAAGAACAATTGTTCAACTTTGCAATTAGAAAGTTTATTGATTATTTGTCTTTATCTAAAATAAACATCATTGACCTTGCAACAAACGTTAATGATTTTTCAAATGAGCTTACTATTGCATTGAAAAATGATTTTCATGACTACGGATTAGAGCTTACAAAGTTTTCGGTAACAGAAATAGTATTACCAGAAGATGTAAAGAAGGTGATTGAAAAACGCAATAAAAGAGATATTAACTCCAAAACATCCACGAGAAACAATTATGTCATCGCAGATAAATTGTTAGAAGAGGTAACAAAATGCAGGGATGAACATCCAAATGAATATTTTAGTCCTAAGCACAGAAAGACCATGTATCATATCGAAATAAACGGCGTTAAACTCGGACCACTCAAATATGTGCAATTAGAAGAGTTGGTGGAGCGTGGACAATTTACACCCGACACATTAGTTTGGACAACAGGAAGGGAAAACTGGATAAAAGCCAAATATGTACCATCGCTATCACAACTATTTTACAAAACTCCTCCGCCAACTACGCTAT
>CAZDWP010000358.1:0-2263 GCA_964508985.1 uncultured Herbinix sp.
GAGGTTAAAACCTCCGTTCTATGTTATATAAATTCTTTAAATTGTTAGGAGGTTTTTGAAATTAATAACACATATGAAATTTTATCAAATATTTATTGGGTTGGAGGAAATGACAGGCGTATAGAACGCTTTGAGAATATGTTCCCTTTAACAAATGGAGTTGCCTATAACTCATACTTGATTATGGATGAGAAGACAGCTCTTCTTGACACTGTTGATTCTGCAATTACTGCGGAATATCTGGAGAATATAAGTCAGACTCTTAAGGGCAGAGGGCTGGATTATCTGGTAATAAACCATATGGAGCCAGACCATTGCGCTAACATAGAAGAGATACTTCGCCGTTATCCCGGTGTAAGTGTCATAGGAAATGCAAAGACCTTGAAGTTCTTTAATCAATATTACAGTATGGATATATCAGATAATTTTATGGAGATTAAAGAAGGACAAGAAATTTCCTTGGGAACACATACCCTACGCTTTTATATGGCTCCGATGGTACACTGGCCTGAGGTTATGGTAACCTATGAAGCATCTCAGGGTATACTGTTCTCGGCTGATGCTTTCGGAGCATTCGGAGCTATAGCTGGAAATATATTTGCGGACGAGCTAGACTATGACAGCCATTATCTTGATGAGGCCAGACGTTATTATACCAATATAGTAGGCAGGTTTGGCAATCAGGTTCAGGCATTATTTAAGAAGCTTGATGGAATAGATATTAATATGATATGTTCTCTTCACGGTCATATCTGGAGAGGGGATATGATTCCTTATATCCTTGAAAAGTATGATAAATGGAGTAAATATATCCCTGAGAAGAAGGGTGTGGTACTAGCATTTGCCTCTATGTATGGCAATACTGAAAACACAGTTAATGCCTTAGCAACAAAACTAGCCGAGAGAGGTGTTAAGGATATAAGGATGTATGATGTTTCAAACACCCATCCTTCCTATATCATCTCTGACATTTTCAAATACAGCAATGTTGTATTTGCATCACCAACCTACAATCTGCAGCTATATTTTCCAATGGATGCACTTATAAGAGAGCTTTCCGTTTTAAACATTACTAACCGCAGGGTATCCCTAATCGGGAATCACACCTGGGCATCTGCAGCACTTAAGCATATGACCGAGCTGATAAGTAATATGAAGGGCATGGAAATCGTGGGAACTCCGATAGATATAAAATCCTCTTTACGAGAAGACAGGGAGCATGAGCTGGACGCTCTGGCAGATGATATTTATCAGTCATTACAGGATTATTAAGAACAAAGAATGTGCCTTGGCACATTCTCCGCGCCGAACGCGTTCACGAAGTGATAAATTCATTACGCGTGAGTGCGCATCCTTAGCGGAGCGTTTATTATAGAATAGGACGAACTTTTCTATTCTATAATAAAGAGGGGCATCTCAGCCCCTCTTTTTGAGTGTTAAACCTCAAACACCTCTATTTTTTTCGTCAACCAAACCATCCCCTTTCTTTCTATACTAACTGGACCAGTCAAATATATTATCCCACAGTCCGTAGCTGGTGTATAGGAATAGAATCGTTATATTCATTTTCTCCTATATACGATTTTTCGAACGGTATCTTCACCCAAATGGTACTGCTCTGCCAGATCAGCAATCGATACCCCTCTTTCAAATAAAGTATTAATTGTACTATTCCTTCTGTCAATTAATTGTCTGGCACCGCTTTTACTGCCCCAGCTTGCCTTACTTGTTTTCTTGGGAATATATAAGAGGCTTCCCTCAACATATTCCTGGATCTCCTTTAGTAGGCGGGCAGGTAATACCTCTGAACCTTTCTTGTAATCCAAACAGTTCACCCTCCATTAACTTAACGTTACCTTGTCTTCCTTCGACTAAGCTTTTCATTAAGCCCACCTCCTTCATTCTTATTAAGGTACACCTTGGCGTACCTCTTATTAGCATAGCTGAAATTCTATGTTCAGCTCGCTAATTACAATATACCATAGCTTCCGTAAATTTACAAAGCTTATTATACATTTGATTAATGCACTTTTTTACTTACTACTCACAATCCTATAATAAGTTCGAGCAGTTAATCCATAGACAATACCATAGATCACAGCAAAACCCAATAAGGTTCCTAGAGTACATAGCATGGTTAGTTTCACATTTGTAAGGGCGAATAGGGTCAAAAGTTTCAGCATTAACCTAAAATCAAAGGCTACATGGATTGCCGCTACAATCAGGGGTGCAAAAAATACAATTAGAATCTGCATATTGATGG
>CAZDWP010000359.1:0-2253 GCA_964508985.1 uncultured Herbinix sp.
GTAACATAACAGAGAAAAGGGAACCAAATCCTAATGCTGCAAAACGGCGCCAGAATAATACCACTGAGAGTGTCTCGGCCCCAATAGACATACTAAAGCCAAATGACCAGATACTAAGCGATAGCGACATAGCGAAGAATAATATATTGGTTTTGTGTCGGGGATCCAAATATAGTGCATATATACCAATAAATATGTAAATAGCACTTGCTACACTAAATATTATTGCAAGTATGTGAGGAATAGTCATAATATAGCCCCCTTAATATATGATTTTCGATAAAATACGATATAAGATTATTCTTATTTTTATTATAGAAGTAAGATTGACAATATGCAAGAATAATACTCATTATAATGCGTGAAACTGCAAAAACAGGAAAAATGCACATCTGTGAAATAAACCTATTGCCTTAATTCTCTGAATCAGTTAAATTATAAATGGATGCTTTTGATAATTTATTTGTGAAAATAAGAGAAATATGATATAATATAAAAAATACTAACTATTTTTACATATTGAAATAAACAGTGGGCAAAAGTGCCTAAATTATCTAATAACGACATAAAATCAACTTAACTCACAAAAAATATTGTAAAAATTATAAAAACAGATTATAATTAATGGTACATAAGGTGGGAGATGCCATATGGAATTCATCAGCAAGAAGAAGAGACTCGGCGATATATTAATTAATGCAGGGATCATAAATGAAAAGCAGCTCAAAGCTGCTTTATTAGTGCAGAAAGAAAAGGGCCAAAAGCTTGGTGAGACCCTTATTGATTTAGAATATACTACGGAAAATGAAATAGCTACGGCTTTACATAGACAACTTAACACAGAATTAGTCAAACTATCTGATATGCTCATTGATACAGATGTTATTAATCTTGTCGGAGAAGAAATACTTAGGAAGCATTCTGTTATGCCCTTTGAGTTTAAGAAGGGATATCCAAATATCCTAAGGGTAGCTATGTCAAATCCTTTGGATTTTGTTGCAATTGATGATATTGCTATAGTGACTAATCTTCAAGTTGAGCCTGTGGTTTCTACTTCACAGGATATAGCTGCTGCCATAGACAAATATTATGGTAATTTGGAAGCTCTTAAGGTGGCACAAAGGTATACCCAGGAAAGAGATAGTCTCATGAAGGCTGGCCGGATAACTCAGGAGGCTGTATCAGAGGAACTGGAGAACGCTCCTATTGTCATCTTAGTAAGATCAATTATTGAACAGGGCATCAGACGCCGTGCCAGTGATATACATATAGAACCGTTACCCGAGGATATTCGTGTACGTTATCGTGTTGACGGAGTACTAGATAAAGGTAGGCGATATGGCTTAGAGCTTATGTCGGCTATAATAGCCAGAATAAAGATATTATCGGAGATGGACATATCGGAAAAAAGGAGACCTCAGGATGGCAGAATAAGTATGAATGTAGGAAGGGTGGATTATGATATCCGTACCTCTATTCTTCCCACTGTATACGGAGAGAAAGCAGTTATGCGTATTGCATCCAAGAGCGGTTTCACCAGAGATAAAAAAGAACTTGGGTTTACAGAAGCTGAATTAGTCAAATTTGAGAGGATGATAACCCAGCCTCATGGTATTATCTTAATAACTGGGCCTACTGGAAGTGGTAAATCAACCACATTATATGCTATATTAACATCGCTCAATAAGGACGGAGTCAACCTGATTACAATTGAGGATCCAGTTGAAACCCATATACCGGGAGTAAGTCAGGTACAGGTAAATGAAAAGGTGAATCTAACCTTTGTCAGTGCACTAAGATCAATCCTCAGACAGGATCCCGATGTAATAATTGTTGGTGAGATAAGAGACCAGGAGACAGCAGAGATAGCTGTTAAGGCTTCTATTACAGGTCATTTAGTAGCTAGCACCATTCATACCAATTCTGCAGCTGGAACAGTTACCAGAATTACTGATATGGGAGTAGAACCCTATCTATTATCCGAATCTCTTGCAGGTATTATTTCACAGAGATTAGTTAGGAGACTTTGTCCGGATTGCAAAGGATACAAAGAGGCTACAGAGACTGAAAAACATGTCTTAGGAGTTCCAGTCAATCAGCCCCTAAAGGTTTATAGGCCTGTAGGATGTATAAAATGCAATGATACAGGCTATATCGGAAGAATAGGCGTATATGAGCTACTTGAAACATCAGTAAGGATAAAAGAAGCTATAAGGAATAAATGGCCTACAGATGCTATCGCTGAAATTGCTG
>CAZDWP010000360.1:0-2243 GCA_964508985.1 uncultured Herbinix sp.
TTGGTAACATCTTTCATAATGCGATTGATGAATTTTCAAAGATGCTTGATGTCAGTGATTATAACTGGCATTCAATACCTGATGATATTAGAGAAGAATGGGCAATAAAGAGCGTTGAAAAAGCCGTAGATGATTTTGAGGGTAGTTATATAAGGGGCACCAAGAGAAACGAATATCTTATTAAGAGGATTGAAAGGATTACCATAAGAACACTGTGGGCTTTATGTAACCAGATTGGGCAAGGGTCCTTCGAGCCCTCAGGCTATGAGATGCCCTTCTATCATGTGCCTGATGACGAATTGTCACTTCTGGGCAGAATTGACAGGATGGATCTATATGAGACAGAGGATAGTGTATATGTAAGAGTTATTGACTATAAATCCGGTTCAACCTCTTTTGATATTCAGAGTATCTACTATGGCCTACAGCAGCAGCTAGCCGTATATCTTAGCGCAGCTATGGATTTTTTGAGTAGTCAGTATAAGGGTAAGAAGATAGTGCCAGCCGGAATATTCTATTACCATATCGATGATCCAATCGTAGCCAAGTCTGACAAGTCAGATGAGGATATATATAAGAGCCTAAAGATGAACGGACTTGTGAACAAGGATAAAGAAGTTATCAGACTAATGGATAATAAGCTTGCAGGGCCGGAGGGCTCGCTTCGTTCCTCGGTAAGGTCATACATTATTCCTGTTGATACCAATAAGGAGGGTGAGTTATCCAAACGCTCATCTGTAGCAAGCGATAAGCAGATAGAGTCGCTGCTTGCTTATGTTAATCATAAGTTAAAAGAGGATAAGGGCAATATATTAGAAGGAGATACAAGACTAAATCCTTACAGAACAGGAGAGAGGATAGCTTGTGAATATTGTGAATATAGGAGTGCCTGTGGATTCGATCCAAGGCTTCCCGGTTATTCCTATCGTAACCTTGCGAAACGCCCAGTAGAGGAGCTGAAGCAGGAGATATGGGGAGAGGAGGATACCTATGGGAATGACGTGGACAAAAGCACAACAGAAGGTGATTGATACCAGGAATAAGAATTTGTTGGTTTCAGCGGCAGCAGGTTCAGGTAAAACAGCGGTTCTGGTGGAACGTATTATTTCTATGATATCAGAAGGAGATAAGCCTCTGGATATAGATCATCTTTTGGTGGTTACATTTACGAATGCTGCAGCTGCTCAGATGAGGGACAAGATAGGTAAAGCCCTGGATAAAAAGCTTATTAGTGAGCCTAATAATACCCATCTACAAAAACAGGTGTCTCTGCTTCAAAGCTCTCATATAACCACTATTCATAGCTTCTGCCTAAATGTAATCAGAAATTATTTTCATCATATTGATTTGGATCCCTCCTTTAAGATGGCTGATGAATCAGAGATTACCCTTATGAAATCCGACATTATTGCAGACGTGTTGGAGAAGTGGTATGAAGAGGGTGAGGAAGGATTTCACCAACTTATTGAAAGCTATTCACATTCGAAATCAGACCTACCCATTGAGGAACTGGTACTTTCTCTATATAATTTTGCCATGAGTAATCCATGGCCCAAAGCCTGGCTTGAAAGGATTAGTGCTTCCTTTAGTTTACCTACCACAGAGGATATGAATAAGGCACCATGGATGAAAGAGCTTCTTTCTTATGTGTCTGTAGTAATTCGTGACCTTAAGGAGAAGATCGAAACAGCCATAGAGATATGTAATGAATTAGATGGACCGTCAGCATATCTTCCTGCTCTTATTAGTGATCGTGATTTACTGACAGAGCTATTAAAAGAGGATTCCTATGAAGGCTATGGAAAGGTATTGTCAGAGATAACCTTTACCCGCCTTTCATCAAAAAGACAGCCTGAGGTACCACAGGTTAAAAAGGATAGAGTTAAGGGACTCAGAGATGAGATGAAGAAGGGAATAAAGGACCTAGTAGCCGGATTCTTCTTCCAGCCTATAGAGGATATGCTTAAGGACCTTCAATCTGTAAGTAAGGTTATGGAGGTGTTATCAGAGCTTACCATAGATTTTATGGAGGCATTTGCATCCAAGAAGGAAGAAAAAAACCTTATAGACTTCAATGACCTAGAGCATTTTGCTCTTGCTATTCTAATAGATGAGAATCAAGGTGAAATAGCCCCTACTAAGGCTGCAATTGAGTTAAGTGAGCAGTTTGACGAGATACTGATTGATGAATATCAGGATAGCAATCTAGTACAGGAGACTATTCTAAAAATCATATCTAGAGA
>CAZDWP010000361.1:0-2234 GCA_964508985.1 uncultured Herbinix sp.
ATACTTTCTCGTTTTAATATATACAATCTACTTGTTTGTAAACTGTTATTCGTTTCTATTACGCTAATATCTCTTTAGGTCCATTTTCTTAAATCTATCAATGGCACAAATATAGCCCTTGGTATTTTAAAAAGTATTGGTTAGTATTAATTCTAAACTAGAAACTCACTTTTATTTTAACCTTACAATACAAGTGTACTTGTATTTTTTTTAAGAAACAACTTAAGTTCAATTTAATAATTAACATATTCATACTTTCTCGTTTTAATCTATACAATCTGCTTGTTTACAAACTGTTATCTAAAAACACTGTGCAATGACAAAGAGAAAAAATAACATAACCCAGCTAAATATTAAAAAATAACCGAGTTGTTGATAAGTCTTTAATAACAAAAGAGAATTTACATACAAATGAATAGCAAGTGAAGCAGGTAAGTTTAGAGAACTATGAAAGATTTAGAATTTGTATTTATCGTAAAATATTGTAAGCGTGCAATTTTATTCTATAGCTGATAGTTGTAGTTAGATTAATTTATCGTTTTAACTGATTTACTGCATATTATCGATAGAAAGTAAATATACACTAAATTAGCATTCCGAAACTTTATATCTTAAATGCAGCAATACCCTGCTCCCGATTATGGATACTCGCTTTTGAGCTATGTTTGCTTCATCGGCAAATAAACCAGCAAGTTTTTAAACTGATTGTACATTTTAAAAGCCGCCATAAATCAGCTTAAATACAAGCTATCCTTTTGCAAAAAAAGGTAGGTTTGCTTCCAATATAAGCGATTCTATTCTTACAAAGGGTATAATCATTGCCAATACAAACCACTCTCGTCCCACAAAGAGGAGAATAATTGCCAATACAAACCATTTTCATTCTACAAAGGGTGGCATTGCCTCCTAAACTGGCTATCTTAGTTCTACAAAGACTACTTTTGCTTCCTAAACCTACCATCTTCACCCTACAAAAGCTACTTCCGCTTCTTAAACCTGCCATCTTAGCCCTACAAAAGCTACTTCCGCTTCCTAAACCTACCATCTTCATCCTACAAAAGCTACTTCCGCTTCTTAAACCTGCCATCTTAGCCCTACAAAAGCTACTTCCGCTTCCTAAACCTACCATCTTTACCCTACAAAAGGTGCTTCCGCTTCTTAAACCTACCATCTTAGCCCTACAAAAGGTACTTTTGTTTCTTAAACCTGCCATCTTCATCCTACAAAAGGCCGGTTCGTTTCCACACGAAGCCATTTTATAGTACGAAAAGGTCAATTCAGCTAAGAGGCAATCAATTTCGTCTATTATATACACTAAGAATATCACTCGTTTGCTACAATTTCTGTTGCTAAATGTGAATTTTAGAAGTATCTTTATGGTTCACAAATTTGAAACAACCAAACACATAATAATGAGCAAACTTAAAGTACAAGATATAAACCGTACAGTGTGGAGTGCCTGCGACACTTTTCGAGGTGTGATAGAAGATAACGCAATGCAATTAAATGGCACAGGTCTGATTGCTCAGCTATGTTGGTTAGATATTCCTACATATTACCCGTATGTGATATTGGCTGCCCATGTTGTAATGCCCAATCATGTGCATGGAATTGTGATCATCCATAATAAATTGAATATGCTTGATGATGAAAACAATGATAGGAAATGGAAATCTGGCACATTGAGTGTAATTCATTAACCAATACAAACGTATTGTAACCATCAAAGCAAGAGAAAAAAACCCCGATTTTAGGTGGCAAACCCGTTTTCACGATCATATTATACGTAATGATAAATCCTTTCAAACAATACAAGCATATATACAAGAAAATCCATTGCGGTGGGTAGATGATACGTTTTATACACCCAAATATTAAACAAATGTCTATAAATTCTACCTGTAGAGGGTTGTAGAAAGTATAAATGTCCGTGCGCCTATTTGTTGTTTGGTTGTAAACAATAACAAATGCCATCACGTTCTTATTCATTATCGAAATTGAAATTGAAACATATGATTTTCCAGGCATATTTTCATACAGATAAACCCGAATGGGGACTGCGCCATTCCTATTTCATATAAACCTGAATATGGTTTGTGCCATAAATCCTTACGAATAAACCCAAATACGCCTTACGTCATTCGGAAGACGCCCGTTTAGAGCGCATCTCTACTAGAACTCCCACTTCACCCCCACCGTAGGACAAACATACACCCTACTACTCACAAAGTTGC
>CAZDWP010000362.1:0-2231 GCA_964508985.1 uncultured Herbinix sp.
ATTGAATAATCGTGCCTCATAATATATAATATTACTATAAACTGGTATATTACACATACGTATCCATTGATTTTCAAATTGCTGAAAAGTTTCAAGTAAGGAAATTTGTATATGTGTGATACTGGTTTTTTTTATTATCTAAACGGGAGGCAATCAATATGAGTATCAAAAACGTTATACTTAGCATTATTCTAAGCGCAGGTGGTTTCTTAATTACCCAACCGGTTACAAACTTCTTGTTACCATCCGTCGGTGCGCTAGTAGCTTATAAACAAATCGAACGTATAGAAGATAAGAAGGACATAGAATCCTATACGGTGTCAGATGATGACGAATATGAAGATGACGAATACGAGGACGACGAATACGATAATGAGCAATCAAACGAAGGTATAATTAAAGAAAACAGCCCTAAGCAAGAGAAAATGTTAGTTGCACATTATAAGTTTGAAGAGGACTTAAAGGATTCCTCTGATAATAAGAATAATGGCAGTATAGCGCAAGGAGATATTACATTTGAAAAGGGTAAGGTTGGGAAGGCGGCGCTGTTTGACGGAGAGAGCTTTGCTGAGATTACAGACAATGATTCGCTCAATCTAGATGAGACCTTCACAATATCCCTATGGTTAAACAAGATTAACGATAAAAAGTATAATGCAACTCCGATTCTAGCCAAGGGAAAAGGCTTTGATGGGGTGTCTCCACCTTATATTCTTTATCATGGTGGCACTGTTTCAAATCTATATCTAGATCTTCATAATGAGGTGGAATGGGATAGTCTATTGCTAGAGGATAGCGGTAGGGATTGGTATGATAAGTGGAATATGCTTACTGTTACCTTTGATTCGGCTGAGGGAGAAGCTAAATTCTATATAAATGGAGCGCCTATTGGATCTGTAAATTGGAGATATGGAGCGCTCTATAATACAGACCAGGATTTGTATATTGGCTATGGAATGCTTGATGGTGAGCAAAAATTCTATAAAGGCTTGATGGATGAGCTTAGGATATACAATTATGTCTTAACAGATAAAGAGATTAAGGCCATATATAACGAGGCAGTACCCGAGAAAAAGACATATAAATCTATATCGATTATTCCTAATAAATTGGCTATTATTAAGGCAAAAGGCACCTTGAATATAAATGTAACCGGTCTTATGTCTAGTGGAAAAAAAGAAAATATTACTAGTATGGCAACCTATAAATCTTCTAATAAAAAGATTGTTACAGTTAGTAAAGAAGGAAAGATTAAAGCCCTAAAAAAGGGTGAGGCAACTGTAACGGTAATCTATGGTAAGAGCAAGAAAGTATTGAATATTACTGTCAAATAAACATTATTTGTTATTATTATAGATTGGAGAGTGCGAAGCGTGATTAAGAGGAGAAGAATATTAGGTCTATTATTAGTATTAAGCTTAATTGTTAGTATGATAATTCCTTCAGCAGGTGCATCAGCCGCTAAATCTGGAGCGGTAAAGGCCAATAGCAAGCTAGATGGGGTAACCTATACAATGCAGCCAAATGTAACTACTATGCCTAAAGGAATCACATATGAATTAGAGGAAGAGGAGGCCCTTATGTCTCCCAAGGAGCCAGACGCCAGGAGCATCAAGAGCATGGCTGTGAAACTGAGGAAGGATTCTTCGGTATTGGAGGGCGAGACTAGAAGAACAAAAAGGACTATACCCTCCGATGGAGAAGCTGTAAAACGTTTAGGAGTCGATCCCCGTTGGAACAGCAGCAAAAACTATGTACCGAAATCTCTTATTGTTAATAGTGAAACCAGAAAGACCCTATTACCTGAAATCGGTAAGGTATATTTTGATAAGGCTAATCAAAGTGTAATGAAGGTGACAGGAGAGCCCACTACAGATGCATCTGGAATGACTATTATACCAGTAGAACAGCCTGAGATCAATGAATTAATAGAGAATTTAAGCATTCCTAAACAGACAATCCCACTTTCTAATGATGATATTGGTTATGTAAATGATGAAGTGAGAATGGTGACAGATATTTATAGTCTTAGCACCGATAGTATTGAATCTTTCTCTACTTCTACAAGGAAGCCAATGGTTGAAATTGATTTATCAGGGCTGGATTTGATTGATGAGAGCTCCAATAAAGATCAGAAAAGAGCCTTGGATGATAAGCTGAAGGCAATTGACGATGATCCTAGTCTAAGTGGTTATGAAAAGAGTGAGGCAAAAGATAAGGCAAAAAAAGAA
>CAZDWP010000363.1:0-2229 GCA_964508985.1 uncultured Herbinix sp.
TACAATGATCTTGATAACATAAGAAAAGTATCAGAAGAAATTATAAGAAGTTAATTACAAGGGGGAGAAGATTATGTGGAAAGATTTGATTTATCCATGGAAACGCTCATTTGAACTAGCTTGGGAGTCATATATTAGAGGAACAATTCCAATAGGTGCAGTAATAACTGACAGCAATGGAGTAATAATATCTGAAGGCAGAAACATGATATTTGATAAAAAAAGTACAAACCCCTTGGCAGGTACTTTTATGGCACATGCTGAAATGACAGCAATGATGCAATTAAGGAGTCAAGAACATCCGGGTATTAGGACATATACCCTTTATACCACTATGGAGCCATGTCCGATGTGCTTTGGTGCAATGGTTATGATGAATATAAGAAGTATAAAATATGGAGCTGGGGATGGGTATGCAGGAGCTTTAGGATTAAATGAAAAAATGGACTATATAAGAAATAAGAATAACAATATTGAAAAAGGTAGTGAGGAAATAGAGGCTTTTCAATTAATAATGCAAACATCATACGAATGCTCACGAAATCCTTCAAGACTGGAAGAACTATTAGGTACTTGGAATAACATAAATAGAAATGCAATAGAATTAGGAAGACAATTATATACTGAGAATTATTTCGAAAAGGCTATAATAAATGGTGCAAAAATTTGTGATTTATATGATGAAATAATTCCTAGATATGAACATATGATTTAAATGTAGTGCGAAGTTTATCTATCGAGAAAAAAATACTGTTGCAAAATATCATCCTAGATGTTATTTTGCAACAGTTCTTTGATTATAGTAATTCTTTTATTTTAGCTTCAACATGACTAAGGTCCTTAGTAGGCTCGAATCTATCTACTACATTTCCCTTTCTATCAATCAGAAACTTTGTGAAATTCCATTTGATATCAGAGGATTCCTTATAATCTTTATTATCCATAGAGAGAATTTCATCAATCTTTGATGCTAGGGGATGTTCGTTATCAAAGCCTTCAAAACCACGTTCATCCTTCAAGAATTTATATAGTGGATGGGTGTTTTCACCGTTTACTTCAATCTTATCATGAATAGGATAGCTTACACCGAAATTAGATTCACAAAATTGCTGAATCTCATTTGCGGTACCCGGAGCTTGGTTTTTGAATTGATTACAAGGAAAGTCCAAAATGACAAATCCCTTATCAGAATATTTATCATATAGCTTCTGAAGATCTCCATATTGAGGGGTGAAACCACATTGTGTTGCCGAGTTTACGATTAATAACACCTTACCCTCATAAACACCTAAATTTATTTCGTTACCATTTCTCTCTTTAACATTAAAGTCGTATACCTTCATAATATTTCCTCCTTATATTGTTTTATATTAAGTTTATTATTAGTTTTATATATATAAATTAGTCATTCTACTTAAATTAATTACAATTTAATTGTATACAACATTAATTAAAATGTCAACTGTTTTTTAAAATAAAAACCCTGCCAGAAGGCAGGGCGCTTAACAACATATTTATTAGGAATCTATTTTCTAATTATTCTTCCAAATCAACAGCATCCTCATCATTTGCTAAATGGATATGAACCTTATCAATTCTGTTCTTGTCAACGGAAGCTACAGTATAAGTAACATTGTTTTCGATAACTGATTCGCCTTCCTCTGGAAGGTGATCTAGAAGGTATATAATATGACCTGCAATAGAATCATAATCTGAGGATTCTATATTCAACTCCAAGGCATCATTTATATCATCAAGCTTTGTGTTGCCGTCTACTATATATTCATTTGCCGATACTTCTTGTATGCAGTCTTCTTCATCCTCATCGTACTCGTCCCGAATTTCGCCGACTATTTCTTCTAGTAGGTCTTCAATAGTTATAAGCCCAGCGGTCGCTCCATATTCATCAAGAACAATGGCAAGTGAGATTGAGTCCATTCTCATTTCTATCAAAAGTTCAGAAGTCTTTTTAAATTCATAGGTAAAATAAGGATCTCTTATGATATCAAGGATATTAAAATCCTCCTTTTTTCCGCTATAGAAAAAGATATCCTTAAGATTTACTATTCCTATGACATTATCACGATTCTCTGAGTATACGGGAAGTCTTGTATATTTATCTACTGAAAATAATTGCACTAGTTCATCATAGGAAAGATCTATATTTGCAAAGGACATATCAATTCTTGGTACCATAACATCTTTAGCTAAGGAATCACCAAAATCAAC
>CAZDWP010000364.1:0-2207 GCA_964508985.1 uncultured Herbinix sp.
GGGAGAAGAATATAGCATGTCTGGATTTTCCCAGTGCTACGAAGGTTGACTGGGCCGAAAATTGTAAGGACATCATGAAGAATCCAAAGAAGTATATACGAAGGGCGGGAAGCCCTTTTTCTATTAGTTCTGGGTTTCTGTTGAATATTTTTATAAACATTTCTGGAAATATATTGAGAATTCCCCAAGCAAGAAGGGTATACAATATGCTTACCACTGTCATAAATTTTATAGATGTGCGTACCCTGTCATATGCGCGGGCTCCATAGTTGAAGCTGATCACTGGTTGTGTGGCATTTGTAAAGCCACTTACAGGTAGCATGATTATCTCTCTTATGGAGTTGATTACTGTCATGATTCCGACGTAGAGATCTCCTCCATACTGCTGAAGGCTTGTGTTGCATATTATTTGGACGGCACTGTTGGTAGATGCCATGATAAATCCTGAAAATCCAAGGGATACAATTCTATTGACGCGGCTCCGTAGCAGTTTGAAATTACTAACCTTAAGCCTCAATATGGTTTTCTTACCGCGAAGGAACATTATTATCCAGACTGAGGAGACGAACTGTGAAATAATGGTCGCAGTGGCAGCTCCCCGTACACCCATATCAAAGACAAATATAAATATTGGATCAAGTATAATATTTAATACAGCACCGATAACAACGGTCAGCATGCCTGTTTTTCCAAAGCCTTGAGCATTTATAAAGCTGTTCATGCCAAGACCAATCATAACGAAGACACTTCCCAAAAGGTAAATTGTAATATAATCATTTGCATAAGGAAATGTAACATTACTTGCTCCGAATAGGCGTAAGATTGGGGTCTTAAAGACAAGTCCCAGAATCGTTAGGAGGATACCAAATATGACTAGAAGGATGAATGAATTTCCCATAATCGCTTCGGCTTCCTTGTTATCGCCTTTACCTCTAGCGATAGAGCTCAAGGGGGCTCCTCCCATGCCAAAGAGATTGGTAAATGCAATTATAATTGAGACTATGGGCAATGTTAGACCTATACCGGTCATAGCCTGGGTGGCGCCTTCGGGCATCATACCGATATAAATTCGGTCTACAATATTATAAAGCAAATGGACTACCTGCGCTAAAATCATTGGAGCAGCAAGCTTTAGTATGGTTTGAATTACACTACCCTTAGAAAAATCATTTTCGTTCTTCAAAATTATCATCCTTTTCGTATGTCATCTATACATATCTGTAATTTTATCAATTCATTCAACATCAATAACAATATTTATATTAACACAAAAACAGTGAAAATGTCGAGGGTACCTGGTACCGACAGAAAAAAGTGGAGATGTCGATGGTTGTCGATTGTCGGCGGTACCAGGTACCGATTGACATGTTTCCATGACATTGTTAAGATTGATTTAAGTTTTACAACAATCTGATTTTAAGAATCATCTTTTAGTATTATAATATCGGTAACATGAGGAGGTACACTATAGATGGATACTGCAAGGATTTTGGTGGCAGATGATGATAGGGAGATTGCCGGGGCTATTGAGAAGCTGTTAGTTAGGGAAGGATATGAAGTTATTAAGGCTTACAATGGCATGGAAGCACTGGATGTGCTGGTAACTAATCAGGTTCAGCTTATTATTTTGGATATTATGATGCCTAAGCTGGATGGGCTGTCTACTATGATGAAGATAAGAGACAGCAAGAATATCCCGATTATACTTCTGTCGGCCAAATCGGAGGACTCCGACAAGATACTTGGGCTTTCTATGGGAGCTGATGACTATGTTACGAAGCCATTTAACCCGCAGGAGCTTGTAGCAAGAGTAAGGAGTCAGCTGAGAAGATATCTGCAGCTGGGTGATAAGGATAGTGTGAGTTCAGCATCAAAGCTTGTTGTGGGAGGTCTATGCCTGGATGCTGAGAAGGCAGAGCTAATCGTGGACGGCGAGCAGGTTAAGCTAACGGCTAAGGAATTCAAGATTCTGGAGTTTCTTATGAGGAATGTAGGCTGTGTGTTCTCTGCAGAGCAGATATATGAGCGAGTATGGCAGGAGACAGCCTATTCGGTTGAAAATACTGTGATGGTCCATATCAGACGTATCCGCGAGAAAATTGAAATTAATCCGAAGGAG
The DNA here is from genome assembly GCA_964508985.1 of uncultured Herbinix sp. Taxonomy (GTDB): domain Bacteria; phylum Bacillota; class Clostridia; order Lachnospirales; family Lachnospiraceae; genus Mobilitalea. Next base: position 2,120 of record CAZDWP010000364.1, read on the forward strand.
CCGAAATACTTAAAGGTGGTGTGGGGAATTGGCTATAAAATTGAGAAAATTTAGCAGAAGCAAGGTTACCAAATTCATTGCATTTATG
>CAZDWP010000365.1:0-2189 GCA_964508985.1 uncultured Herbinix sp.
CCAGAGCTCCTTTAGGAGCGAACTGTTCTTTGAGTCAAAACACATTATTTTACTGATGATCCGTTTTTTTGTTATTTCGGTTTTTCGCGTAATTCAATTTATCATGTCCTCACATAAGAGTAACGAATTGGGAATATCGATTACCGAATATTTGTTCTCTTTCTTTAATTAGTGTCTGCCAGAAAACTCCGTTTTTTTGAAAATACGAAACAAAAAAAGTTGATCACTCAGTATGTTCATTGACCAAAACTTATTTTAAGCTTATTTTTAACATTTATCTTCACCAGAAGTAACAAATAGTTACTAAAAGGACGCATTCTTTTTCTTAAGCTTTCACTTTTATTTGTGTAATATGCTGTTTTACAAGGATATGTCGAATCAGGCTGCTTTCTTGATTATTTTCTCTCTTTCAATTCGTAACAACTCAGCTCCAATCTTATGAAGGTTGTAGGCACAAACACCCAGTCCCAAATAGCGTTTGAAGTGTTCATAACCTTTATCAGGACATCGGTTTAAACCACGATGTTCCAGCTCATTGATATTAGATTCTACAGCACTATGTTTATTACACAGTTTTTTGAACTGAGTTTGACTTTCTTCTTCTTTTTCAGCTTGGGTTAATTTGCCTTTTTTTCGCATAGCTACATTATCAACATGCAGCTTCAATGCTTCTTTATTTGTCTTGCTGTAAAAGCCTTTATCCAAACTCCAGCTGCTAACCAAATATTTCAGTAAAACTCTATTTACTAATGAAATAACTGTGCTCTTATCAACTTCATTTTCCATGATTTTATAATCAATAATCAAGTTAAATTGATCACTGGTTATTTGAAAGTTTTTACCTAATTCCACATTCGGATGCTGTTTGCCTTTATTAATCCACTCGGTATATGGTTCAAAAATGGAAAAAATCTTTTCATGATGTGGAATTTCTTCCCCTTTTATTAAGCGACGTTCCACCAAATCAATGTGTTTTATTAACATGGAATGATAGTAGTCTAATTCCATGTGCAAACTAACATCTTTTATATCGGAAACAGGTAGTTTATGCTTCTCATTTTCAAGTTTGCTAAGAAATGCATGAGCCGTATTGATATAAATGGTTGCAGCATTTAAAAGACGCGCTTTCTTATTTTTTCCTCCCTTTATCTGAGCCAATGCTCTCATTTGTCTTTTTAGCTGTCTGTACCAATATCTTATCTTGCGCCAACCAGTTAGCTGCTGATGTTTTTTAATAAACTTACCAACTATGTCAATACATTTGCGAGCGCTGTCCCACAACAAGCTGTAATCAGTAGGAAAATGCACATTGCTTTCCACCACAAAACTATCGGTTTTTAAGCGCAATGGTTCCGCCTCTTTTTTTTTAAATACATCATGTCCCATTTCAACCACTATTTGGTTTAATTCTCGCACAGTTTCATCATCCAATAGCGAAACGTTATCCACAATGTTTTGATACTCAAATTCAATAGGGGCTATTGCATAATAGTTATCGAACTCTATACCCATTATCTGCCGTAATAATTTATCGTTATTAGTCATGTGATGTAGGTCGTCGTAATTCAAATCCATGCATAAACGAGTTTGAGCCAACACAAATATTATCCACAAATCCATACCAGGACGACCGGTTTTCTGTTTATCTTTTAATATCTTATCTTCTAATACTCTGAATATCTTTTCATTATACTCAGGTGTTACAAACAGATGTTGTAATGCTAAAATTAATTTAGTAAAAGACGAACGATTTTTTAGATTTACCTGTACGTCCGGAATACTTATTTGCCCAAAACGTAATTGTTGCTCGAATCTTTTTCTCATATTTGAAAATCTGTTGAATGTTGTGCGCAAATATTGCAAACAGAACGTTAATAAAATTGTTAACCAGCTCAAAGTTAAATATTTATTATTTTACAGCCAAGCTTATCAAGAAGAATTTATCAACATTTTTCAACAAAGTTTTATGAGGTATTTAATTAGATATATGGTGGTTATAAGTTTTCTTGCAGACACTAAATAGTGCCTGCCAGAAAAGTTTTTATTTTTGAGTCTTTGATAAAAAAATGGCAAAGATTAAATAGTTAAAGCATTTCCAATTCCTGCAAGTGATCCAAAAAACACCATCGCCAATATAATTCCAACTATAGTCAGAATTATTGCTCCAATAGCAATCCATAGGGTGATTT
>CAZDWP010000366.1:0-2188 GCA_964508985.1 uncultured Herbinix sp.
CAAAAGTCGTATCACCTACTACAGATACCCTAGTACTTCCGCCTACCTCTTCTTGTATGGATATATTATTACCAGCAGTAAAAACGATAGAAGAGTCAAACACTATCTTCTTGGTTGCCTCGTCTATCTTAAATCCTTGACCAACATTAAGGGAAAGAATTCCAGGTTTGATTATAGTCAGCCCATCACCAGGTCTTACTACACCAAACTTTCTATTGGTTGCTTTTTGAACCCCTCTAAATAATTCCTCATTAACCATAGTGCTTTTTTCAACACTTTGGTTACTAAGGATATCAGGGTTTATATAAATTGTTGGCCACCAAGTATTGCTTGAGGTTTCACCTGAAACAGATTCCTCTGAAACTATGATAGAATTATTAGAGGAGGGTTCAATGATAGTAGACCCACTATTAGGTGGTCTTGTATTTTGAGTTTCAGCAATCTCTTCTGCCATACTTAAAAAGTCGTTTTCTAACATCTGTTCTCCATATTCACTATTATCTTGACCATAAAGTTTGCCTATCCATAGTTGATAAAATCAGTCTCTTCAACTTTAGTTTTCTTTTCAGAGCCTGTTTTCAATAAAGGTATCTTCTGTAATACTTTTTGTAAGAATGATACTTTATCATCAGCATATTCACTTGGAGAAACCTTGTCATCAACAAATTCTATATCATCCTCGTTCATACGAAGCAAAGGTCTTTTGTTCCCTTGCTCGTCTGTAATCATCATAGAGTTTATTCTCGTAAGGAGTTCCATCCTTTGAATTCTTTTATTCATCTCTTCTAATATCATTTGATTTTAACCTTTCCAGATTTTATACCATAGATTTGAGCCTTCAACTTATCATACTCAACATAAGGATAAGACTTATCACACTTGGTTTCCCACATCTGATATTTCCACCCGTAGTTTCCTGTCTGTCTGCTAGAAGTCACTTCGTATAATCTTACCGTATCTAGTTCAAGAATTAAATCACCTTCCCCTATTACATCGGTAACATTCTCATATTCTTTGTTATAGGTTTTTAAAACGAGTTCAGCATCAGAGAAGTCTATCTTGGGGAAGTTCCTCAGATTAAGTGAGTAGTCATTATTGTCGTTTATATTAACTATTACTCCGTGAGACGCTATTTTCCCACCCACCGAAGAGATAGTTTTAAACTCTGTAAGGGATATCCTATCAACTATTACATTGTTCTTGTATAAGTAAATAACATTATTCTTCTTTTCAATTGCCCAACTGCCACTCCCCCTAACACTCAATACGCTTAAAGGGTCTCTCTTCAAAGAGTGTATTTTTTGAACCATAGCATCAAAGTTGAAGTGAAATGATTTGCCATCTGCTTCAGAGTTTGAAATAAGATTGTCAGAGAACATAAACTCATAAGGGTTTATCAACATAAGTGCTTTCATCTCAAAAGGTCTCAAGTAGTTTCTTCCATTTATTTCTTCACCATAGAGTGGGTCCATCTTGGTGTTTGCCCTATCTAATTTATAAATAAACACAGGAACTCCCCCTATGTTTTCAATATAGGCTTTGTTCATCATAGAGACCCAATCTGTGCTTTGTTTTACATCTTCATAATTCATTATTAGTCCTTTTATAAGGTTGTTGTTTTATCATCTTATTTTGACATTATTTCAAAATCTGTAAAATAAGATTTGTTTTTATTAAGTGCGTAGATTACACTATCTGATACTGCTTTTGCTACTTGTGGTCCTATTATCCTTTTTAGGAACTGGAAAGATTCATTCCCTGGACTTATGTAATATAAAGGTGGTTCGCCAAATTCCTCTGCTACTGCGAGAGAAATTATTCTTAATGCTTCACTATTGTTGGTTAATCCAGTAGCTCTAAACTCTCTTGTCGCATCAACATAGTTTCTTTTTTCTATCGCTTCCAGAACATCAACTAATTTATCTGCTGTTGCGGAATGTTTATAATTATCATAAGCATCCTTAACACCTGATTTATTTTTCAGTTTATCAGTTCCTTTCTTATAGTCTATGTCTTTTCCTGCTATCTTCTTGAAGAAGTTCTTTATCTTGGTTCCAAGTTTTATTCTTTTAGCACCAGCAACTAACATCGCTCCGCCAAAAGCGGTTATTCCAGCAAGTCCAGAATACCCAAGAACAGTTGCTGCGCCAGTTATAGCACTTACAAAACTTTCTTCTAATTCTTCTAT
>CAZDWP010000367.1:0-2186 GCA_964508985.1 uncultured Herbinix sp.
ATACCATTACCACCATACTCTCTCGTCCTTGCCTTGTCAACCTTGTAAAACTTTATCCATAGCTTATCGAGCTCCTCTTCGGGAATATTCTCACCTGTATTAAATACAGCGATGCGTAACACATTTTCTCTACGTATCAGCTTGATTTCTATTATATTTGCATCGCTCACATGATTAAGAGCATTACTGATATAGTTTGATACTACCTGCTGTATAAGGTATTCATCAGCCCATACATATATAGGTTCCTTTTCATCGAAATGAAGCGAAACCTCTCTCTGCCTAATAAGAATTTCATTTGATAATAATACCGACTTTATTATCTGCACAATATCAAACCGCTCAAAATTCACTTGATTGCTACCAAATTCAAGTTCATTAAGGGTCAAAAGCCTCTTAACCATCTGATTCATTTTATTTGCCTCGTCTATTATTACCTCACAATAGAAGTTTCGATTCTCCTCATCATCATGTACGTTTTCTATCAAGCCCTCTGCATATCCTTGTATTAATGAAATAGGTGTCTTAAGCTCATGAGATACATTCGATAAAAATTCTTTTCGTATTTCATCTAATTCTGTCTTTTTCTGAATATCAAGCTCAAGCTCATTATTTGCACTCTTAAGCTCCGATATGGTATTCTGGAGCTTATCGGACAAGGTATTTATACTGCTGCCCAGTTCTCCAATCTCGTCCTTATTTCTAACAAAATATTTCACTTCAAAATCCAGTTCTGACATCCTTCTAGCAATATTGGCCATCTCATGAATTGGTTTTGTATATCTTCTGCTTACTAAAAGCATAGAAATTATACCAATTACTACTGCCAGAAGACCGATATAACCCAGAAACTGATTTGCCAACGCTACACTTTCCTGAATGCTTTCAAAATTAGACCTTAAAAATACAATTTTATTATCTTCCAACACACCAATCAAATCGATATAGTTTGAATCTAGATGGCTGTCATACAGCCTATATATACTATAATTATCTTTTTCATGTATAACTGTTCTATCTACCTGCTCACTATCACTACTCATATAGTTTTTAATTAGCCGCTGTATCTGAGCTTCTTCTCTCTCTCCAAAATCAAGCGGATGCGGATAACTTGATAACGGTGCGCCAGCAAAGGACATAAGAACATATATATTTACATCACTATTAGAGGATAACCTCTCCACTGTTATGGTGTCATCCTCTGATAGGAAAAGCTCGTCATCATATTCTGAATATATATCCTGAACACGATAGAATACTTCGGCTATTTGATTCTTTTTACAATACAGGTAATAATCCGATAAAAATGTTCGGTTTATAAACCAAGTAATAAAGATTGTAAATGCTATCAAGGCCGTCAATAGTAATGCCAGCTTAAGTCTAATGGAATACTTCATTAATCCACCTCAAACTTATATCCAAGACCCCAGATGGTTTTGATATATTTACCCTTATCCCCCATCTTGCTTCTTAGCTTCTTTACATGGGTATCGATTGTTCTTGCATCTCCAAAATAATCGTAATTCCATACATTATTAAGTATCTTTTCTCTGGAGAGAGCAACACCGTTATTCACAACGAAATATGTTAATAGCTCAAACTCCTTATAGCTTAAGTCAATCGGTTCATCATTAATTCTTAGCTGATGGGCGGCTTTGTCAAGAGTAATGCCCCCTATCACTATGACTTCTTCATCAATACCAGCAGTTCTTCTAAGTACAGCCTCTACTCTTGCCACAAGTATCTTCGGGCTAAATGGCTTTGAAATATACTCGTCCACACCCAGCTCAAAGCCTAGTAACTCGTCCTTCTCATCTCCCTTTGCCGTCAGCATGATAATGGGTACATTAGAATACTGCCTAATTTCCCTGCAAACCTGCCATCCATCAATCTTTGGCATCATGATATCCAGGATAATTAATGCGATGCCCTTAGTCTGAAAGAAAATATCCAGAGCCTGCTCACCATTCTCAGCTTCAATTACATCATAATTGCTTCGTACCAAAAAGTCCTTTACAAGCTTTCTCATTCTACTTTCATCATCAACGACTAATATTTTCAGCTTATCCATTTGACACCTCCGATATATAGAATATTTATCATATCTGTATGTTTATCTAATCACTTAAGCCTATATTAGCAAATATCTATGACGAATTTGTGAATTCTTCACTCTCCAGGATAGA
>CAZDWP010000368.1:0-2143 GCA_964508985.1 uncultured Herbinix sp.
CTTTCATCGTTCAATAAGAATGGCGAGGTTTTTCTAAATTGAGACATCGTTTGAACTGCTTCATTAGAGAGATTTTTCTTATTCCTTCTTTGATAATAACTTTGCTTGCAAGAAGCTGTTACCAAAATTATTGTAAGTAGAATGTATATGGTTGTTCTTTTCATTTTGTTTTTATATATTAATTTGCGAATTCACTGACTCCAATTTATTGTTAATGAGGAGCTGGACAATAAAAAAGCATTAATTTTCTAAAAAGCAACTATTTTATTATTATAGCAAGCCCATTTGCAACAGCTCGGGGACTAGCACCAGAAGGTCTGTTGACAATTTTAAAGGAACTACCACCTTCTTCCTTTAAAACCATGGTTGTGGAGCCACCTCCATCCAAATTAATAGCCTCTGATGCTCCTAAACTATGCAAAACCTTCGGCAAATCTGCTAATTTTAATCCTCCAGAATACCCCGATCTCCTTCCATCGACAACTACAATATAGACTACATCATTAAGAGTATAACCAATAAAAGTCCGTGGATGAAGATCAGGCTCGCTCCAAGAACCTTTAACTCCATTTGTTATAAGCTTTTGCCCACCACCACCTACCAGACTTAGCATATTAGCATAATCTGATTCCGTGAGCGTGGAAGAAAACCCAATAGTAGGTTTCCCATCTTTTTTTATGCCAAAATAAGTATAATTCATTCCAGTATCTGCATAATCCTTGATAATGTTTCCATCAATAACTACGGGTCCCAAGGGTGTTCCTGACCAATGAAAGAAATCTGCATTTACAGCAGCTAGCACTTTACCATCAACCTGGTTCCGAAACTCTGCCATCTCTTTAACTGTTTGTAATTTGAACTTCGTGTCATTATTTGGCATCAAAGGACTTATTGTGATATTACTATTTGACAAATCTGTCTTAAGTATGAAAGTACTCTGAGGTCTATTGCTTGTATCAATAAAACTAAGTGTAGAATACTCTACGCCATCATAAAGATCTGAAGCAGATTGTGACACTACCTCTTTAATCAATCCTGATTTTTCAATAATATTCTTGGTAGCAACGCTTGCATAATAAGTTTGTGGAGGGAGTGTAGCTGTTGTAGTATAAAAAGTATCAATAGATGTATTTACAGGTAAATACAAAGATCTGTATTTAATGTCTGTATTCTCAAGATATCTAGGTAAGGTTGCTATCGTTTCGGTATGAGATATTATAACAGTATCTAGACTACCTGCTTTATTTGTATAATAAACTTGGACAGCTATCTCTTCTGGTCGTGCATCCAACCAATCTGGGACAGGATCCTTATCACAAAGAAAAATTGTTTCTTTAATAACTCTGTTATGTAAAGAACTGATATAATTTGCACCATACACTTGAGTCCTTGTAGACCTCGTGGATTTAGCAGGATTTTTAGATTTATCGTAAGCCAAAACATCAAAACTATGAATCCCTTCAATTAAATCATCAATAATTACTTGAAAGATGTCTGAATTTGCTTCGTTTTTATTTATGATCCTTGTTAAAGACTCTGAACCCTTATTATCCCAAGATATTTCAAAATATTCGATATTATCATTACTAAACTCAAAAATCAGCTTAACACGATTGTGTCCTGGATATGACTTCAAGTTTTTAGCATACCCGTCAAAAATTGGGGTTTCAATAACATCATCATCATTTGGATCGTTTGTATTTACATCTTCTGCTCCTTTCGTGCATGAAACAGACAAAAAAATTACAGCAAATAAGTTGATTAAGTGTTTTAGATAAGAGTTTCCTGTTTTTTTAATCATTTAGCTTAAGTATTCAAAGATTATCTTGAGGATGATTTACTATGTGTTTCTTGTAAAATAAACCCATTAATCAAGCTTTGTTTTATTGGGGTCCTAAACAAATAAATATACTTGTTGCAAACAGCATTGCCTAACTCTAATAATTGTATAAGTAGAACTAATACTATCACCTTTAATATATTATGTAGTAAAATAAAACATCCCCTTATTTAGCTCTTCATATTTCTCATATTTATTTTATGATAATATTCGAACTAATAGGTAAATGATCAGAAGGATAGCGATAGTCACCATTCTTATCTATATACATATCGTCATGACAAGTATAGTCCAAAACTTTAA
>CAZDWP010000369.1:0-2124 GCA_964508985.1 uncultured Herbinix sp.
TTCCATTATTATGCGGTTTGAAGTGACTAATTATACCACCTTCTTTGCGTTCCTCCTGACTTGTCCGCCCCTTTAAGTTTGTAAAAAATGAGCTTTGTATATCAGCGTATTATAAAGAAAAACAGCTAAATTTGTCGCACTAAGGCATATTTAATGTTGTATATCAGAGTTGTAAAAACATCATCAGGTGCAAGTGCGGTACAGGTTGTTTATTATCGGAATCGCAAAAGGGTCATTTTTAAACATATTGGCTCTGCTAAAACAGATAATGAATTAGAGTCATTAAAAGTTGTTGCGCAGGACCTTATAGACAATCACATGCCTTCATTATCTTTTTTTCAAGAACCCAAATTTAACAATTTGCTTTACTTGGATAAAAGCGACTTCTTAGGTATTTATTATACGTTTTTTTATGAGGTTATTTCCGAATTGATTTCACAAATAGGATTGGATAAGATCAAAAAGCAATTACTATTGGATCTGGTAATTATTCGGATATTAGAGCCTGCTTCAAAATTACGTTCTATAGAACTTTTAGATGATTATTTTGGCATAAAACACCGAAGACAGAGTTATTATGAGTCTGCTCCTAAATGGCTTGATTTGAAGTCAAAAATAGAGACTATTGTTACAAACTTCGCTCAGCGAAACTATAACTTCGCTTTTGATTTGCTGTTTTACGATGTAACCACCCTTTATTTTGAAACCTTTGAAGAAGATGAATTACGCAAGAAAGGCTTTTCAAAAGATAACAAATCACAGCAACCGCAAATTTTAATTGCATTGATGGTAACAAAAGAGGGTTTCCCTATTGCTTATGAAGTTTTCTCGGGTGATACTTTCGAGGGACATACCATTATCCCAGTGGTAAAAGAGTTTTTAAATAAACATCAAGTTAAATTATTTACAGTTGTTGCAGATGCAGCAATGATTAGTTCTGAAAACGTCAAAGAGCTATTGCAAAACGGTATAAACTACATTGTAGGTGCAAGATTAGGCAATCTTTCAGGTAAATTGATTGACCAAATTAATGAAAGTATTATTCGTGAAGATGGTAAAAGCATTAGGATAAAAACAGATAACGGATATTTAGTTTGCAGTTATTCGTCAGTTCGATATAGGAAAGATAAGTATGAAATGCAACAACAAATCGAAAGAGCAAAGGCTACAATCGAGAAACCATCAAAAAGCAAGAAATTGAAGTTTACAAAATCTAAAGGTGAAAAAATAGAACTTAATGAGTCTCTTATTGAGAAAACAAAAAAACTTCTTGGAATAAAAGGGTATTACACTAATTTAGAAGAAAAAGAAGTGAGTAATAATACCGTTATAGCCCAGTATCATGAGCTCTACAGAATAGAACAAGCTTTTAGAATATCGAAAAGTGATCTAAAAACACGACCAATTTTCCATTATAAAGAAGAACCTGTAAAACTACATATACTGGTATGCTTTATAGCTCTTGTAGTATCAAAACACATAGAGTTGTCAACTGGTCATTCTATTAGAAAATTTATTATTGAGTGTAAGAAAATAACAGATGCAAGAATGTTTAATCAAATAGCAAATAAAGAAATTAGAATAAGAACAAAGCTGAGTCAACAAATTGTGGAATTTATAGACGACCTTAACTTAACTTTGCCGCACTAAAATGGACAAGTCAGGAGACCCGTTCTTTTGCTTCATGCTCCACAAATATTGAATAAAAAATGTACAAATTGTAGGAAGTATGTATTATATTATTTATTCTTTTCTTGATTTTCAAAGTTAAGAAATAAAGTATTATTAATAAAGTATTATTAATAAAGTATTTTTGCGTATTTATGTCCACGTTACTTTTCTCTAATTAAATTTTGCATTGCATCTATAAATTGCATATCTATGTCTGCAAATTAATTAATTCATTACTTAAAAAGAAGGGCGAGAAAGAAAGCTGCTGCAGCTGCAAAATTAAAAGCTGAAACTTCTAAAGCGAAAGATAAGCTCAAGGTTGAACCTGAATCAAAGACTGAAGATAAGCCATAGACTAATAAGAATATTGAGTTAGACAAAAGTGTTGGTGTAAGCCTTTTGAATACCGATTCGACGGATGACACTGTAGATAGTACTTCAACAGACAAGAAG
>CAZDWP010000370.1:0-2124 GCA_964508985.1 uncultured Herbinix sp.
CTCCTTTTTTATTTAAGCTGTAAGTAACGGAGGCCACGCCGTACCCCCGTCCGTTACCTGCCATATTAAAAGACAAAAAAATGAACAACAACATTGAACAATATCTTATTAAACAAAGTCAAATTCTAAATGCTGAATTTGAAAAAATTAAAGCAATTTATGGAGACTCTGACGTAAAAGGTGGGCAGAATGAAAATATTATTGCTGAGTTTATCAAGGAAAATTACAACTCAAATTTTAACTCGATAGGGGTTGAAATAATTGACTCTTTTGGAAATCATACTGACGAAATTGATGTTTGCATAAATAACCTTTATCAGCCATTTAGTGCTAAGTATGGTCAACCATTAATTGCTGAAGGAGTGGATTTTGTTATACAGGTCAAAAAGACAATAACAAGTCAAGAAATACCTAGAATTATTAAAAATTGCGAGAGACTTAAAGCATTAAAACGAAAGCCAAATAAAGATGATAAACTTTATGGTAAGATAGAAGATGTGGAGTATTTTGTAGACAGAATACCATATATTGTGGTTGCTGTTGACAGCCAACTTACTCTTGAGACAATTGCAAATAATTTGATGGAAAATTATAAACAGACAAATTTTCATCTACAACCTGATGTAATTTTCGTTTTGAATAGAGGCTTTATTATAAACTTTAGAGAAGGGAAAGGAAAAACTTGGACGACAGGAGATGGGAAAAAGGTTGTTGGATTTTGTGTTGTTCATTCAGTCGACAAAACACTTTTTGAATTAGTACGCTATATTCATTCATACATTCCAAAGACGGAAAAACTAACACACCCATTAAATAATTATTATCCAGGACAGATTGACTATAAAATTAATGGACGAATTGAATAAAATACGGCAGGTAACATCGCATATACCCAATGGCTGGTTTATTGTACTTTACAAGGCTTTTCGCCCGCTCAAACTTTATCACGGTTTGACAGCTGAATCGCCCGCAATCAGCCACTGGGCATATGCGTGTCGTTAGCCACAAGCATTATGAACACACTGCATAAAATAATAACAATAGGATTACTGATAGTTTCTCTGAATCTTTCTGGACAAGATTTAAGAATTCTAAACACTAAAGATTTAATTCCAATTTCAAATAGCTTTGGTCTGGATTCAGCATTAAATTTGACAACAAACATTCCGATTTATTATATTGACCCCGATGTTGCGAAGCAACTGGTCGGATTGACTAAAAATGCAACACCATCCTCAAAGATTGAATATTTCCTCGTTGATTACGCACTACATATTCGTGATAATAAAAAATTACCTGATTTGTTATACGATTATTTCAACAGGCAAAGACCTTTGATAAAAGATTATGAACCTGATTATCCTTATAGCTTGCCAAGAATTTCTCAGGATGCCCTATTTGCGCTAATTGAATATCCGACAGATAAAACTGATTCACTACTGATTGGATACTATAAAGATTGGAATGAAAAATCAAAAAAATATTATTCAGATTATTTAAAAGGTAAGACTGAGACAAATTCGAGAAAAAAAGAGAAGCTAATGTCTCCATTTGAAGATTGCAATTATAATTGTTATGTAATTTTGCTTGCATTGGATAGTTTAGGTAGTGATTTCTTCAATAGGGATACACTGGAGAAACATCAGAGTAATCTGAAATCCTACTGGCAAGATGGATTCGGAATTCACAAATCTGGAGATTTTACAGATTACAATAGAAGCAATCCGATTAAATCAATAGAACTTAGTAAAGCATATAATTCGATTGGAGAGATTGAGTTTGATAAAGAGCCTGATTTGAAAGATATGTTTAAAAGATACAATAAAACTTATTGTTGGAAATTTGTAATATACAAAGACAAAATTGGATATTTAGATTTAGGTTGTCAATCTGGCCCCCTTGCTGGATTTGGAGTTTTTTATAGATTAGAATTGACAGAAAATATATTGATAATACATGAAATTCAAACTTGGATATCATAAAAAATGCCAGTGGCTAACACGCAATAAAAAACATAGGGCGGAAAGTGCTATATTTGAACGATATAACATTTAATAAGCGGCTTGGTAGCTTGATAGTTAGGTGCTTTGAAATGCCCTACGTTTCTTATTGCCAACCGTTAGC
>CAZDWP010000371.1:0-2122 GCA_964508985.1 uncultured Herbinix sp.
ATGGTTGCTCTGATGAATGTGGCTGCGGCTACCTGCTTTTGGCTAATGGGAACAGGGTATATAATGGTTACTGCATTTAAATTCAAGGATTATGCGAAATATCCAGTAACAATATTTAATAACATTTTTAGATTTGTTTTTACATTTATAATTCCAATAGCCTTTATTGCTTATTATCCAAGTCTGGTTTTTTTAAGGCCAGAAGAAATTCCGTTATTAACCTGGATATCACCACTGATAGGAATAATATTTTTCTATATAAGCTATAAAATTTGGATGAAGGGTGCTATTTCCTATGATGGAACTGGTTCATAATAATATTTATAAAAAAACAATTTACGTGTCTTTCAAAATATGTTATTCTAGATTTGTATGCTAAAATTACATAAGAGAACAATTACATAAAACAAAATTACAATATGCATAATTGCATAATTGCATTATATGCATAATTACATAAATGTAATAGGAGGAAAGATGAAAACACTAGAACTGTTAGAAGTGATATTTGTTTTTGCCGGAGGCTTAGGCATGTTCCTGTACGGTATGAACATGATGGGAGAGGGACTACAAAAATCTACAGGAAATAAGTTGAAGCGATTATTAGGATATCTAACGAAGAATAGATTGATGGCCGTTATAGTGGGAGCATTGGTAACTGCAATCATACAAAGTTCATCGGCTACTACAGTTATGATTGTAGGCTTTGTCAATGCAGGTATTATGAATCTGGTTCAAGCTACCGGTGTGATTATGGGTGCCAATATAGGAACCACAGTTACTGCCTGGCTTGTATCTATGGGTGAGTGGAGTTCTTTACTAAAGCCTGACTTTTTTGCTCCGGTATTAATAGCAGGTGGTGTATTTGTAACTTTATTATGCAAAAATAAAAAGAAGAAGGATATAGCAGAAATTATAATTGGCCTCGGACTTTTGTTTATTGGCCTAAAGTTTATGTCGGATGTAATTAAGCCGTATGCACAGGCTGAGGATTCAATATTTAGGCAGGCCTTTATAGTCCTTGGAAAGAATCCAATCCTTGGGATATTAGTGGGCGCAGCAGTAACGGCTGTTATTCAGAGCTCTTCGGCGTCAGTCGGTATATTACAGACATTGGCTATGGCTGGTGTAGTAAACTGGCAATCGGCTATATTCATTACTCTTGGTCAGAATATCGGTACTTGCATAACAGCTTTATTATCGGGTATAGGTGCCAGTAAGACCGCAAAGAGAGCTTCTATCATACATTTATCTTTTAACGTAATGGGTGCTGTAGTCTTTGGTGTAATTATGTATGTTATATTTAGATTCAAGCCTGATTTTGCCGGCTCTAATATCAGCAGTACACAGATATCGATATTTCATACTATATTTAATATTTCTAACACAGTTGTTTTATTCCCCTTCGCTAATTTGCTGGTTAAGCTATCAGGGCTATTCATAGATGATTCTAAGGTCGATGTAAGTACAGATCATATCCAGGTAACTTTACGTCACTTGGATGAACGTATTCTTGAATCACCCTCCTTCGCAGTTCAAAATGCTATTAAAGAAGTAATTCATATGGGCGAGATTACTCTCGATAATACCAGAGAAGCTGTTGATGCCTTACTTAATAATGATGATGAAAAAGCAAGAAAGGTCTTTGAGGTAGAGAAGATAATTGATGCGCATCAAAAGATTATTAATGAATATCTGGTAAAGATAAATAATCTTTCCTTAACTGATAGACAAAAGAATATTATTAACAACCTCTTTCATACAGTTTCAAATATAGAAAGGGTAGGCGACCATGCTGATAATTTGGCAGAGCTTGCAGAAGAAAAGGTTGCCAACGATTTATATCTTTCGGATGATGCTTATGAGGAACTTAGAGGGATATGTAATATTGCATTAAAGTCCTTTGAGTATGCATTGAAGGCCAGAACAACAGAGAGCATTGATGATATTCAAAGGGTTGAGGAGCTGGAAAAGGAAGTGGACAAGCTTAAGGACGAGTTACGTCAGAAACATATAGATAGGCTATCACAAGGGTTATGCTCATCAGAGAATGGTGTGGTTTTTATAGATGCTTTAATTAACCTTGAGAGAATTTCTGATCATTCCCTTAATATTGCAAACT
>CAZDWP010000372.1:0-2116 GCA_964508985.1 uncultured Herbinix sp.
TATTTCAGGATGTCTTTATTAAGGTAAACCAGAAGCTATCTACCTTTGAGGGAAATTCTAGTATAAAGACATGGATAATTAGAATTACGATTAATGCCTGTAAGGATTATTTGAAAAGTGCCTATAACAGGAGAGTAGTTCCTATGATGGAATATCAGGAGGACTCTATTATAAGCGAATCTGATTATGATGAGGTTGAGAAGCAAGATACCAATCATTTGATTAAGGAAACAGTCCTTTCCCTGCCCGCAAAATATAGAGATGTTGTGCTATGTGTCTATTTTCAAGAAATGACGATTGCAGAAGCGGCACAGACACTTAATATTGCTGAAGGAACTGCTAAGAGCAGGCTTTCAAGAGCGAGGCAAAAGCTTAAAGATATGTTAGAAGGGAGGGTATCAGATGAGTTTTGAGCCAAAGACAAGAAGAAAAATTAAAATGGATGATTTGAATATAAAGTCCCATCTGAACACTTCCCTAGAAGCTGATGGAATTAGTGTATCCGAGGATTTGATAAGTAGAACATTGGATGCAATCAGGCTTAATGAGTCTAATGAATTGGATAGGGATAAGGAAAATAATAAGTATAAGAGACCTCTGTTATTCAGGCATAACCGCACGTTAGTCACTGTTGCGGCAGCAGTTCTGATACTGGTTGTCGGCTTTAGTGCATTAAGGACTATATCACCAATTGGCATGAAGAGCGAGATGTCGAAATCAGATAATACTGCTAGCTATGACGATGCAGGAAAAACAAAAATGTTTTCTACTACTGAAAGAGCATTTGAAGAAGATGCTGTTGCTTTTGAATTTGATGAATTAGGTGAAGAATTTAAAGCAGATTCTAAGATAGATGCATATACAGGTGCAGGTATTTTAGAAGATGCAAATAAAGAAGGCGAACCATCTTTAGATAATGATATGGTGACAACAAAAGATGAAGAACCAGATGGCCCTAATTTAAACGACAGAATCGTATCATCTAGTGGAGATATATTAACAATTACTGATATAATATTAACTGAAGCCACTGATGCAAAAGAGATTAGTGTGGCTTCTCAGACCACAGATGATATGAATATCATATCTGATAAAGAGCAGATAGAAGCATTTTATTCTATGATGGAGAAGTATTCATTCATGGAGAATACAATAGTAGATACAGATATGCATTATGTAGTTAATATTACATCAGAGGATAAAGAAAGTCAGATTAGTATTGGAGAGACGGCAATAACTGTAGATATTGTTCATGATGGCATAATGTCGCAAAGCATATATAGTACGGCTGACCATACTATGCTTCTTAAGGATTTAAAGGAGCTATTAGGTGATTAATATATGATTCTATAAAGCAAAAATATCCCTCTTCTAAACTATAGATGAGGGATATTTATTCTTATGTTGATTGTTGATGATACTATTTTTCAGTTTCATCTTGGGTATCGTTGTCATTTAATACTGCATCGGTTTCATCTTGTGCATCGTTGTCATTTAATACTGCATCAGTTGCTTCGAGTTCATTATCGGTATTTTCTACTTTAATGTTTTCTTGATCTATCTGTATTGACACATACTCTCTAGATTCGCCATCTTCTTCCTCATTAATAAAATCATCAAAGTCATCAAAGTCATCCTCAAAATCATCAAAATCGTCGGTGGTATCGTTCTTAATAAATTTCCTATAAGCAAAATAGGCACCCGCAGCGAGTGATGCAATAGAGAGAGTGCCGAATACAAATTTACCGAATTTTTTCATATGCTTCATCTTCCTTTCGTTTTAACTATAATTATATACTATTCTAACATTATAATTCTGATATGTAAAAAAAGAAAGCTAAAATAAAATTAATATGTAAAATTTAGAATTTATTTATAGAATTATAATATTCTACTACAATACATTAATTTTGTATCTCTTTTCGTCTTTACAATTATGCTTAAATATCATATTATGATTATGATGCAAATATACTAAGATTCACCAAAAAATCACAAGAATACAATAAGGAGATAGATTAAATGGAGCAATTGCGTATATGGCTAGACATTGCCTGTGAAGCCGGAACGTTAATGTTTGAATTCATAGGTGTAATAATTCTAGTACTAGCCGGTT
>CAZDWP010000373.1:0-2116 GCA_964508985.1 uncultured Herbinix sp.
AGCAGTATGAAGCAATGGATTTCGTACATATAGATGCGAGGGTTACCAGCTTCCAAGATGCACTTCAGTTAAATATCAGTAAAATATACAAAAGCAGAGAAGGAGAGTATTACCCAGAGGATTATTTTCCGAAGACCAATAAGGACGTCAAGGAGATGTGCCAAAAGGTCAAAAACTATATCGGAAATATAAAGGATATGAATCTTAGATCTCTTTTAGAAGAAATTTTTATTAAGGATAAAGAGTTTATGAACAAATTCAAGGATCATTCTGCAGCTAAAAGCGTACATCATGGTTTTATGGGTGGACTCTTAGAGCATACCCTTAGCGTCGCAAATATGTGTGATTACTATGCGAATAATTATCCGATTATAAATAGAGACCTGTTAATATCTGCTGCATTGCTCCATGATATCGGTAAGATGGATGAGCTATCAGCATTTCCCAGAAATGACTATACCGACGAGGGACAGCTGTTGGGACATATATTTATAGGAGCAAATAAGGTCTCAGAGAAAATAAAAGGTATAGTGAATTTTCCTGAGAAGCTTGCCGGTGAACTTATTCATTGTATTTTAGCACATCATGGAGAACTGGAATTTGGTTCACCTAAAAAACCTGCGACAATCGAGGCTATGGCACTTCATTTTGCTGATAATACTGATGCTAAGCTACAGACGATGACCGAGCTATTAGGCTCCTATGATTCTAAGGTGGAATGGATGGGTTATCAGAGGCTATTTGAATCCAATATTATGAGGAGCACAAAGGGATTGGAATAAAAATGATTAAGAAGAATGACCAGGTTATTATTAATATTGAGGATATCGGAACTAGCGGAGAGGGTATAGGCAAGCATGAGGGTTATACCCTCTTTGTCAATAATACTACCATAGGAGATAAGGCTCTAGTCAAGGTTATGAAGACTGGCAAAACCTACGGCTTTGCCAGATTAGTAGAGATTATGGAGCCTTCTGTGCATCGTGTTAAGCCAAGGTGTCCCATAGCCGATAAATGTGGCGGCTGCCAGATTATGCATATGGATTATGCAAAGCAGCTGGAATATAAAGAAGATAAGGTAAGAAATTGTCTAACAAGGATAGGAGATTTTACTGATATTCCCATGGAGCCTATCTGTGGGATGGATGAGCCTTACTATTATCGTAATAAGAGCCAGTACCCTGTGGGACGAAATAAAGAGGATAATATTACTATAGGATTTTATGCAGGAAGAACCCATTCAATCATTGATACAGAGCATTGTTATATAGGAGCTGAGATAAATACCCCTATAATTAAGTTCTTACGTTCCTTCATAGAGGATTATCATATAGAGCCCTATAATGAAGAGAAGCATACAGGGCTTCTTCGCCACATCCTTATAAGAGTAGGATTTCAGACAGGGGAGATAATGGTCTGTCTTGTGATAAATGGTAAGGAGATACCTCATAAGAAGGAGCTTATAGAAGGCCTTGTTAAGATAACTGATATGAAGTCTATATGCCTTAACATTAATACCTCAAAGACCAATGCTATTCTCGGAGACAGTATAGTGGGGCTTTGGGGAGAGACTTATATAACAGATTATATCGGCTCTATAAAGTACAGAATATCACCCTCATCCTTCTTTCAGATTAATCCGATTCAGACCGAAAAGCTTTATAGCATAGCTTTAGACTATGCCGACCTTCACGGGGATGAGACAGTCTGGGACCTGTATTGTGGAATCGGCACTATATCCTTATTCCTAGCACAGAAGGCTAAGCAGGTATATGGTGTAGAGATAATACCCCAGGCAATTGAGGATGCGAGGACTAATGCCAAGCTTAATGGAATCGAGAATGTAGATTTCTATGTGGGAGCAGCAGAGGATATACTTCCAAGGAAACATGAAGAGGACAATATTAAGGCCGATGTTATTGTAGTGGATCCGCCAAGAAAGGGCTGCGACCAGAGCTTACTGGATACAATCCTAACCATAGCACCAGAGAAAATAGTCTATGTCTCCTGTGACCCTGCTACATTAGCCAGGGATTTGAAGTATCTATGTGAAAGCATGTATGAGATAAAGAAGGTTAGACCTGTGGATCAGTTTGGACATAGTGTGCATGTCGAA
>CAZDWP010000374.1:0-2114 GCA_964508985.1 uncultured Herbinix sp.
TTACTAGTCCAGTAATATAAATTATATTCTTTTGAAGCTAAAACCTGGGCAATATCTGAATGTCAATGAATTTTTGAGCCAGGGCTCACTATTATATTAGCATTCAAAATTTAATTCTTATTGAAAAAAAATCATTATGTCAGTATATTTATTTATATAAATATATATTTAGAACGTAAGACTGCGTAAGACGATATGGATTGAAATTTTTAAGGAAGGTGTAGTAGATATATGAAGATAAAGTTACTTCACTGGATCATGGTAATATTATGGATGGCTTTAATTTTCTTCTTATCAGATCAACCGGCTATGGAATCTAGTGAATTAAGTTCTGGTATGACAAAAAAGGTTTTTGATATAATAAGAGAGATCGCTCCTGATATTAAGACAAATCAGGGAAGTGTTGAACATATTATTAGAAAATCTGCCCACTTTGGTATCTTTTTGATTTTGGGATTCTTAGTATCTAATGCCATAATAAGTTATAATATACCAAAGTTCAAGCATATATTACTTGCATTACTAGTATGTGTATTATATGCCATTTGTGATGAGACACATCAAATATTTATTCCTGGTAGGAGCGGACATATAAGGGATGTACTTATCGATAGTTCAGGAGGATTAGTTGGAATATTGGGAATGTATGCTATTAGAGGAATAAAGAGAAAAACATTAAACTTTTAGGTTGATAATACTATGTGAAATTAGTATACTTATAAAATAAAGATATACAGAGGAGAATGCTTTACAATGAATAATAATCAATATAATGAACATATCAACGAAGATGAGATTGATTTACGAGAATTATTTATGGTCATATGGAAGAAGAAGGTAGCAATAATATGTATTACCCTAGTCGCAGCTCTTATTACCGGATTAATCAGCGTATTCCTTATAAGTCCGGTTTATCACTCAAGGCTAACTATTATTATCAACATGCCTGACACCCTTAATACTAAGTATGGGGATTACACTTTACCCATTACTTCCAATGATCAATATATTAATCTAATTACCAGTAATGAAATACTATTACATACCATAGAGGATATGGGGTATGACGAGGATACCAATATTGAATCTATACGTGATAGAATAACTATAGAGCAATCAGAAGCTAAGGCTAATGTCGAACAGAATACCTTCTATGTTAAGGTTGCTGCCGATAATCCTACAGAAGCTCAGAAGCTTGCACAGACATTATTTGATAATTATATAGAATTTCTAGATGTGTTAACTATTGAAGGAGCCCTAGATTCTTATATTAACATATATAGCGTTGCTTTAACATCTCAAGAGGTATCACTTACTTCTACCAAGGAGATATTAGCTAAGAATGAAGTCCTTCTTGAACAGACTCCTCAGACTATTAACCAGAAGGAAGCAATGCAGGAGATTAAGGATAGCTCTAGTACCAGTGATTATATTATTCTCGAGAATATAATTAACCCCAATTACACCAAGATAGAGAATGATATAATAGTGAATAAGCAGTCCATTAACAGTATCGAGAATTCTATGAGGATTAACAATGAATATCTAGCTGAACTGGATGAGCTACAAAATAGGGTTGATAGCTATAAGAAGAGCGGTGATATTAGTAAGCTAGATACAGATTTTGTACAGGTAACTAAAACCAACATATATCTTCCCTCAGAACCAGTCATTCCCAGTAACAAGACAAGCCCTAGTAATTTAATGAATGTAATTATTGGGGCCCTACTTGGCGGAATGCTTGCAGTATTTGTAGTCCTTATCAGAGAATATTGGTTTGAATCAGGTAAAGAGAAGAAAAACAAGTAAATATTATTAGTGCACATACATACAGGCTGCATATGTAATAGCAAACCGATAAGGTAGCTATTCATAGGCAGCCTTTTTTCCGCATTTTTCAATTGACCTTTTACTACATATGGATATATATGATATTAATTGCCAAAATAATATTATTGTGATATACTCAGATAGAAGCTGACAACCCATTTTAAGAAAATTACAGAGGTAATAATGAATTCAAATCCAAATCACATGCATGAACAGCAGGATGAGATAAGCTTACAGGAGCTATTTATGGCTCTTTGGAGGCAGAAGATATTAATCATAGTGAT
>CAZDWP010000375.1:0-2111 GCA_964508985.1 uncultured Herbinix sp.
ACCAGTAGCCTGGTTGGGTGTATTGTAAGCCATATCTGTGTTGGCTGTAGTATTTTCTATATCAGTAGTATCTGTAGCTATACTGGATGTAGAGTTTGTAGTGTTTATGCTGTCCGTGTTAGGCGTCTTGTAAGTTGTATCAATATCATTTACAGAATTATGCTCGTCTGGTACCTGACTTGTATTAATATTAGAGTCATCTTGATTAGATACTGTGTCATAGGATGTATCCTTAGGCTTCTCTGAATTATCGGCTTCATATATAAAGGATGGTATATAGCTCTCTACATCAGAAATATCCATACCAACATATTCCAATGCTTCTCTAATTGTATCCTCTGCATTAGTCTCTACCATACTGTTTTGCTCTTCTTGCTTGTTCAGATCATCTACCGGCTTTAGATATCCGTCCTTAATACCCAGTTCTATGTTGGCATAAGCAATCTGGATAAGTAAATCCTTATCCTCGGCTGTTATATCAATATCATCCTGTGAAAGATAATCGATCAGCTTGTCGATATATTTCTGATCTACCTTATAGCTAATACCATTATACTCGTATACTTCACAGGCTGCCTCTATTATAGCCAGCTCTTGCTCATTCAGATTACTGGCATATGCCATTTCTTCTATTGAGAAGCAAAGTAATAGGATCACAAGAAAAAGCATTAAATTCTTCATATTTACTCCTATAATATGCACCTAAGGATTTTCCAGAAAACGAAAAATCCTTGGGTGCTCACTTTATTCTATTGATTATTTGCTATTATTAATAAGTAAATGTAAATTTTAATCCCAAATTACTTGGATCCGGTGTAATCTGAATGCTGCGTTCTGTTAGCTTCTTAACCGTAAAGGTCAGGCTACTACCGACTAATGTAACAGAATTATCGCTAGTATTAACAGTTACATCAAATGATTTGCCTGTGATATGCCCGGACAAGAATTCTACCTTCTTGGTAGATGAACCATTTGTCCCGGTTACTTTAACCTCTACTGCACCATCTCCACTACCGTATGTCTTTGTAGTTTTGGTCGTTTTATTCCACTTATCCACTGTTCCAGCTTGATCAGTTAAAAAGCCAATCAGTGTATTAATCATCTCTGAATCTACTGTATAATTAATATCAAGAAGAGCACATTCAACCTTCACAGATGATAGATTTTCTATATTTTGTTCAAGTCTATACTCACCAGCTTGTAATGGTGGTGTTGGAGTAGGTGTCGGATTAGAACTTCCACCTGAACTTCCACCTGAACTTCCACCTGAACTTCCACCTGAACTTCCACCTGGTTGCGACGTTGTGGTTTCCTCTTCCTCACCTTCAATTACTACTTTAATAGCAGTATTTCCAATAATATTGGGAACTACATCCTTAGATGTAGCTTTAACTGTTGTCATCTCGGCTCCTGTGCGGATTATCAGATCAATCTTTTCATTACAAACCAAGTTAAGCGGTACACTTGTTGTAATCTTTATATTTGGAACATTAACGGTGACAGGTACATGCACTTCACTGTCTCCATAAATATTAAGTTCGGATTTATTATTGATAACTATTTCTTTGATCTTACCATTATTCTCAATTCTTAATATAGCATCTTCTTCATTTAATTCTATAGACACATTTGCATTTGAGGCTATTATGATTCGAACATCCTTATCTAATATCTTTAATAGATTTCCAACCGCTCTCTCATACCAAGTATCTGCTTTAACTTGCTTTATCTCGATAGACTTGAATGTACCACGATTAAAGATATCAGCATTCGGAGCATCGACAATTAAAGTCTGGTCTAAGTATTTACCCTCTTTAAGACTAAGCACTATCTCTTTATCAGTCTTAATTGTAATAAGTTCTACTCCGCTTCCAACTAGTTCATCAAGCTCCACCTGATTTGTTACGATTCCTTCCTTATCAACCACGGTAAAAGTAACCGAATCGGACTTTCCACTCATGGTAGTTCCAGTAATAGTAACCTTACCTTCCTTTAATGTGGTAAATTTACCAAGAGAATCAGGGTTTGCAATAGATACATCACTGCTAGTCCAAGTAGTCTTATCATTAGAAGATGATGGAGTTAATCTACGATTAAGGTCGTATTCCTGT
>CAZDWP010000376.1:0-2098 GCA_964508985.1 uncultured Herbinix sp.
ATACTCCTAATCAATTTGCTGCAGATGCTTATGATGCAATGTATATTATTAAGGCAGCTATTGAAAAAGCAGGCGTTACTACTGATATGAGTGTATCTGATATGTGTGATAAGATAGCTAAAGCCATGACTGAGATATCAGTAGATGGTCTGACCGGTGCAGGCATGACTTGGGAAGCCACAGGTGAGGTTAACAAGGCACCAATGGCTATTGTTATTACGAATGGCGTTTATGTTTCAGCTGAATAATCTGATTTATGTAATTGCGTAAATATAAATTATTACAGATAGCCATACAAGAGATATACATGAGACATACAGTAGGAGTCAATGCTCTTCTGTATGTTTCTTGTTGTAACACCAGATTTACTGTGGTATAATCATTTCATATTTATTCATAGTACAAGCAGTGGATTATGGTGGAAAACATGATGATAATAAACTGACGACGGGGGTAATTATGAGCTTTATTTCATATTTTATTGATGGAATCCGACTAGGCAGTGTATACTCGATTATTGCCCTAGGATATACAATGGTATATGGCATAGCGAAGATGCTGAATTTTGCCCATGGTGATGTAATCATGGTGGGTGGCTTCGTTATTTTTACTGTAATGAGTACATGGGGATTAAGCCCTGTGTTTGCTGTGATTTTGGCTATAGTATTGTGTACAGTATTAGGAGTGACCATTGAACGTGTAGCATATAGACCGCTTCGAAAAGCTCCATCCCTGGCAGTATTAATCACTGCCATTGGTGTAAGCTATTTGCTACAAAATCTTGCGCTGATTATTTTTGGAGCTAATACAAAATCCTTTACATCAGTCATTTCTATTCCTCCATTAAAGCTTGCTGGAGGGAAGCTGTCTATTTCTGGAGAGACAGTGGTAACTATTATATCATGTATAGTGCTTATGATAGCACTAACATTATTTGTTAAGCGTTCTAAGACAGGCAGGGCTATGATAGCTGTATCTGAGGATAAGGATGCTGCCGTTCTGATGGGCGTTAATGTCAATAAGACTATTGCAATAACCTTTGCAATAGGCTCTGCACTGGCTGCAATAGCAAGTGTTCTTCAATTTTCCTCGATTCCAAGTATTTCATCAACCTCTGGGGCCATGCCGGGAATAAAAGCCTTTGTCGCTGCTGTTTTTGGGGGAATTGGCTCTATACCAGGTGCCATGATAGGCGGAATACTGCTAGGGATAATAGAGATTCTTGGTCGTAGATATATTTCTATGGAGCTTTCTGATGCTATAGTATTTTTAATATTAATTATTGTTCTTCTTGTTAAACCAACCGGAATTCTAGGCAAGAAGCATCATGAGAAAGTGTAGGTGGGTATGTGACTGGAATATGGAATAAACTAAACAAATCTACCAGGACTAATTTCATTACCATAGGTGTTATTATACTTATTTACGTCTTGTGCCAGGTAATGGTAGCTGCAGGTATAATGACCTTCTTAATGAAAGGACTATTAATACAGTTTTGTTATTATGCAATTTTAGCAGTTTCACTAAACCTAACAGTAGGTATTTTGGGTGAATTAAGTTTGGGACATGCTGGATTTATGTGTGTCGGAGCCTTTGCTAGTGCCTTTTTTTCTAAAAGCATGGTTGATGTAATTGAAAATGATTTTATAAGATTTTCTATGGCGATAATTATAGGTGCATTATCTGCAGCTGTTTTCGGCGTTATTATCGGCGTGGTTGTATTACGTGTAAGAGGAGATTATCTTGCTATTGTTACTCTTGCTTTTGGTGAAATAATCAAAAATGTCATCAATGTTCTGCATATAGGATTGGACAGTAGAGGCTTTCACTTCTCGATGGAAGTTGGAAAACTTGATCTTTTAGAAGATGGAGAGGCGATAATTGATGGAGCTCAGGGTATTATAGGAACTCCAAGGGATTCGACCTTTACCATTGGAGTGATTTTTCTGATAATAACATATTTAATTATAACTAATCTAGTTAATTCTCGCTCCGGAAGGGCAATCATGGCGATTCGAGACAATCGTATTGCAGCCGAATCCGTAGGTATAGATATTACTAAATATAAAATTTTAGCATTTACCATATCGGCAACCCT
>CAZDWP010000377.1:0-2098 GCA_964508985.1 uncultured Herbinix sp.
ATAATTTTCAACTAAGGGGATATATTGTACTTCACTCTCCCATGAGCGAGATAGAGAATAAAACCAATGTCTATCTTGATATTATTAATATATGCTTTCTTTTCTTTTTCCCTATATTACTAATTGTTTTCCTATACATATACTACATTACAGCAAAGCCCTTAAAGAACTTAATGAAGGCAGCCAAGGAATACAGCTTGAGTAATTATAGCTACAAGCTTAATGTTAAGGGTTTAAATGAATACAGGGATCTTAGCGCAGCAATTTCATATATGGCTGAAGAAATTAGTAAGCTCGATGACTATCAGAAAAAGTTTGTAGCAAACATCTCCCATGATTTCAGATCTCCCTTAACCTCAATAAAGGGTTATGCAGAAGCCATCATGGACGGGACAATTCCCACTGATATGCAGGATAAATATCTGAATATAATAGTTGATGAAACAGAGAGGTTAAATAAGCTGACATCAAGCCTCTTGGAGCTTAACAGATTCGATACACGAAGTGCCTTACTTGATATCGTCTCCTTTGATATTAACCTAATAATCAAGAAGACCGCTGAGAGCTTTGAGGGGGCTTGTAAAGACAAAAAAATAACCCTTAACCTTGTCTTCTCCGAGGAAGAAACATATGTGGATGCAGACATCGGGAAGATTCAGCAGGTATTGTATAATCTTATAGACAACGCCATAAAATTTAGTCATAATAATTCTCAAATAAAGGTTTCAACTGAAGAAAAAGGCGATAAAATTTTTATATCTGTTAAGGATTCTGGTATAGGTATTCCAAGGGATGCCATTAAGAAGATATGGGATCGCTTCTATAAAACAGATGCCTCAAGAGGCAAGGATAAGAAGGGAACCGGTCTTGGTTTATCAATTTCAAGGGAAATAATCCAGTCCCATAATGAGAACATTAATGTTATAAGCACAGAGGGCGTGGGGACGGAATTTATATTCTCCCTCACAAGATCAGCCGAATAAAAGAGAGCTAATAAAATATTATTAGACCTTTCAATTCATTTTTAAGCTTAACCCTCATCCCATGTATGGCTATGAAGACTTCCTATGATATTCATGCCTGCAAAGTTGTTCTGCCTGAGAGCTTCATATAGCACAATTGCCACGCTGTTACCAAGGTTTAATGATCTTATATCCCCAACCATAGGTATACGGACACAATGATCCTTATTGGCAAGCAATAGCTCTTCAGGAATTCCTGCACTTTCTTTACCGAACATAATATAGCAGTCTGGTTCATACCTTACATCGGTATAAGCTTTGACTGCTTTTGTTGTGGCCATATAGATCTTAGGATAAGCATTCTTTACTAAAAAATCATTATAGCTATCATAAACCGTTATGTCCAAATCGTTCCAGTAATCAAGTCCAGCTCTTTTTATCTGTTTTTCGTTTAGGCGAAATCCCATTGGCTCAATTAAATGCAGCCTAGTGCCTGTAGCTACACAGGTCCTACCAATATTACCAGTATTTGCGGGAATCTCCGGCTCCAATAATATAATATTCAAGATTAATCACCCTTAATAGCAATATTAATATCTATCTCTTTGTTTTCCTCATATACTAAAGGAATACATATATTTTTCGTATATGTATAAGAAAATGACATTGTACCAGTTCCTATAGTCGGCGGTGTTATGTCTATTTCAATCCCCTGGGTCGAAAAAATAGTAGCAGTGTTGCCTAGAATCATATTACCCAATTCACTGATAGCGCTCATTGCAAATTCATTCATCTCGGTAATAGGCATCATAATCATTTTAGATGCAATATCCAACGCTATATCCTTCTTAAAGGATATCATCACCTGGCCCTTCATTTTCCCTGTAAATCCGATAATTATTAGAAGGGTATTGTCTAAGAATATCGGCTCCCTAATAAATGGCTTCCCAACCTTAGGCTCTATAAAGCACACCTCTTTAAGTATTTTTGACGATGCCATCAAAAATGGATTAATATGATCCACGTTTATTATTGTCATTAAATGACCTCCTGTGTATATTCCAATATTTAACCTTGGTTCCTTTTAACAAATCTTTCGATTCTTTCCATAGCTATCTTTAGATTATCTATGGAAT
>CAZDWP010000378.1:0-2087 GCA_964508985.1 uncultured Herbinix sp.
ATCTTTGGATATGCCGCAGCTATGCTATCCAAGGATATGATGGATAGTGTTATAGGGCAAGCGCTGGATTCCACAGAACAGTAGAACTCAAATTCTTACTTTAGTTATAAAAACAATAATAATCTTAATACAAAGGAGTATGTTATGAAAAATCTTTATGACCTTCCCTGTAATATTGCCAAGACTCTTAATATAATTGGTGATAAATGGACTCTGCTTATTTTGCGCCAGATTATGATGGGACATGATACCTATACCGAAATACAACAAAAACTTGATGGTATACCAACTAATCTTCTTTCAGATAGATTAAAATCCTTAGTGGAGGATGGGCTTATTAGCTCTGAGCTATATCAGAAGCACCCCCCAAGATACCGTTATCTGCTGACTAAAAGCGGTGAGGATTTAACGGATGTATTTAATAGCATACTTCTATGGGGTGAACGTAATCTTAAAGAATGCCATAAGATACTCACTCACTCAGAATGCGGTCATAAAATTGAAATGGCATACTATTGTCCCGAGTGTGGTGAAAATATTAGTCGTGATGCTATTACATTGAAGTGACATTATATAAAGAGCCAAATATCTCCTGCAAGAGGATAATTTATGATTTTATATCAAATACTATTCTTGGAGGTGATAAACATGATTGCAAATGTAACGTTGTCTACGAAAGAACAGTTACTTCTTCAGGATCAACAATCCCATGAGGAGCAATGTATCTTAAAATATGATAACTATGCCAATCTTGCTGTAGATTCCCAACTAAAAACAATATTTAAGAATAACGCACAGAAGGAAAGGGAACATCTACAGACAATTAACCAACTTTTAAACGGTCAGGTCCCTTCTATGGCCGGAGGTTCACAGCAACAATCAGGACAGCAACAATCTGGGCAGCAACAGACAGGGCAGCAACCCTCAGGGCAGCAAGGAACTAATTGGCCTATGTCACAACAAGAATCAATTGACAAATCAGCTACCACCGGATTTAAAGCTTCTGATAAGGATATGTGTATCGATATGTTAAATACCGAGAAATATGTATCCGGCACCTATGATACTACTATATTTGAATGCAAGAGCGCTCAAGTCCGTGATGTGCTAAACCACATTCAAAAAGAAGAGCAAAAGCATGGAGAAGCCATATTCTCATATATGAATAGCAAGGGCATGTATTCTGCCGGGTGAATTTAAACAACAAGTGCCACTCTTCGCGAGGCACTCTTATGTTAGCAACAATATGCTCTCCTTTATATAAAGAAGGGCATATTGTTTAATTAGCAATACCTTTGGTTGCTTTTATCCTATAATAAAATAAAATCTTCCCTATTAGAATTTTAAATACGAATTGACTAAATGAGAAAAAAGTAGTATCATATAATCACATTCTGAGTTAAATATTTAACAAATTGGAGGATAATATTTATGAAAAAATTAATTACACTAGTATTATGTGTGGCATTAGTTATGACTATGTTCACAGCATGCGGTGCCAAAGGCGTTAAGACAGGCCTTGCAGTAGTAAGTGGCGCAGGTAGTTCCAAAGAACCTACAGAAGAAAAAGATGGAACTGCTCAAGTTGATTCAACAGCAGTTGCAGTTCTTGTAGATGACAAGGGTGTTATTAAAAACATTGTTATTGATGTGGTTCAGACTAAATTCAACTTCTCAACTACAGGCGAGATTACAACAGATTTAGGAAAAACATTTGATAGTAAGAAGGAACTTGGTTTCGATTATAACATGAAGGGCGCTTCTCCTATAGGTAAGGAATGGTTTGAACAGGCAGAAGCTCTTGAAAAGTATGTAACCGGCAAGACCCTAGCAGAAGTTAAGGCTATAGCAGTAGACGGTGGATATCCTACAGATGCAGACTTAACAAGCTCAGTTACAATGAACATCGGTGGCATGATTTCCGCTATTGAAAAAGCAGTTAACAATGCTAAAGATTTAGGAGCAAAAGCAGGCGATCAGTTGGGTCTTGGTATTACCTCCGGTTCAGGAAGCAAAACAAAGAACGCATCCGCTGAAGGTGATGGTATGGTTCAGGCTTATTCCCATTATGGTGCAGTTTCTTTTGA
>CAZDWP010000379.1:0-663 GCA_964508985.1 uncultured Herbinix sp.
TTTCTTCTTGTTCCTCTTCCTTCTCGTTGCCCTTTTCACTAGATGCCATATCCTCTATTTTTGAAGCGATGGTTTCAATTGTATTAAGTGCTACTGAATAATATTCTGGAACGAAAATCTCAGGTCTACTAGAATTATTTAAGAGAGCATTCCTAACTTTCATTAAACTTTCTGTTAAATCACTTATTGTTTCAGAGATTTTTGCTCTATTTAAAAGTATTATCAGTTTATCACTGTTGGATTTACTAGGCATAAATATTTCTGACTTTGCGGCTCTTATTGCTGCTTGTGCTGCTTCTTCAATCATAGCGCTTTCTCTAAACACTAAAGATGCTTGTTTATCTTGTTGCTGGTTTTGCCTAGGTAAAATTTTAGAAAGGTCTGGTTTAGCGTTAGCATCAGCACTCATATCTGGAATATTTTTTTCATCAACACTTTTTAGTATTTTTGCCATATTTGATATTGAGTCGTTTGATTTTTTGCGAAGTATAGTAGAATTCTTTTTTATACTAGCCAGCAAACTTTCATTTTTCTTTCTTCTGTTTATAACAGTTTTCTCACCTTGCGCTCTAAATTCATCTTGTTTTTTAGTTTCAGATTTTTCTTCTTCATCTTTTTCTTTTTTCTGTTGTTCGCTTTGGTGTTTTAACATTTCGCTGTGTC
>CAZDWP010000379.1:673-2083 GCA_964508985.1 uncultured Herbinix sp.
TTCCACCTTTTATTTTGCGGAAGGTTTCAAATTCATCTTTTTCACTTTTTTCATCTTTTTCACTTTTTTCGCTTTTTTCGTTTTTT
The DNA here is from genome assembly GCA_964508985.1 of uncultured Herbinix sp. Classification (GTDB taxonomy): domain Bacteria; phylum Bacillota; class Clostridia; order Lachnospirales; family Lachnospiraceae; genus Mobilitalea. Next base: position 760 of record CAZDWP010000379.1, read on the forward strand.
TCATTTTTTAAATCTTTCCAGAATTTATCCATTCCTTTTTTAAATTCTGTATTTTTTTCGTCTTGCTGTTTCTTTTTGGCTTCTGCGTCTTTTTTTTGTTGGTAAGAAACACCCCTGTCTTCGATTGCTTTTTCTTTAACTTTGAAATTATGGTCTTCAAAACTTTTTTCAACATCTAGAATTTCAACCTTTAATTTAGCAGACATAGTTCTAGAAAATTCTTGGTACCTGTCTAATAGGTATTGTAGTCTTGAAACCAAAGAGCTTATTGTCCCTTTACACATATTTACATCATAAACAACAGATGATAAACTTTGAGATAAGGATTTTTTTAATAAGTCTTTATAATTTAAAATTTTTCCTAATTTCTTTTCAGCACTTTCGTAATATTTATCAAATCTTTTTGAATATTCAGTTATTAACTCTTTTGCTTTTGCTTCTATATCATCTTTTTTTTGCTTTTCTATCAAATTGGCTTTTTCAAATATTGCTATAAGTTTTTTAGAGCCTTCCATATTTGCTATATCTGAAGTTGTTCGCTCACCTTTTTTGGACCCATAAGTAAGTCTATCAACTTTTGAAAGTCTTCTTTCGGTCATGAAAAGGTTTTCTTCCTTCATATATTTTCTTGTTATTCTATCTCGTTCATCGCTTGATGCTTTAGCGTCAGCAAATTCATCTGGTTTCTCTTTTCCTTTTGGTAAAGCATCTTTAATAGTGCTTGCTGTTCTTCCAAGTTTTTCTTTTTTCATTAAGAGTTTATTTTTTAAAGATTCAGCACTTTCTTTTCTACCGATTGCTTCTTTATATCTATCTGGAGTGAACTCTTCTGATTTTTCTAAGAACTCGTCCCTTATTTTGCTTGTAGGGTTTTTAAATGTTCCACCTTCTGCTTCGCCTTTAAAGTTTGACATTAGAGTGTCTTTAAGTTTTTTTATTTCGTCCAAGGTACTCATTATTTCTTCGGGTTTCATACCAGAGTGAGTATCCATAGTTAGAAGTTTCTTAATTTCAACATTGCTTGTTTTAAATTCTTTACTTTTTTCCTCTTCTGTTTTTTCTTTTTTTACTTCGCTTTTTGGTTCGTTGGTTTCTATCCTAGGAGAGGTTTCGTTTTCAATTTCATCATCAAAAACATCTTCTTCATCTTCTATTTTTTTGTTTATCTCAGAGCGAATTTTATTAAGGGTTTCTGTTGCTTCTTCCGGTTTTTCTCCACGGAAAACTTCTGCGAAAAATAATCCTGGTTGCTTTGAATAATCACTAAATTTAGTAAGCATTGCCACTGAAATTTCGTTTTTCACACCAGCCCTTGCTCTTTTAG
>CAZDWP010000380.1:0-2077 GCA_964508985.1 uncultured Herbinix sp.
TCATATCGTTGCATGCTGCTCTTTATGCCAGAGTTCTTATTCATATATTCAAATATAGCATTACTACATTCTTCAATTTCTTTAGTATAGCTTGTTATATTTAACTTTATTTTATCTAGCTGGACTAGTGCTTCGCTAAGCTTATCGTCTATTTGAGTTATATTAAGATCGATTTCTTCTTTCTGGCTAAGATAGTCCTGTTCTTCAGTCTTTTTAAGTAATATTTCCTGCTCACTGGAATGAATTCTGTCCTGATAATATTCGTCATTTTGTAAAAGTGAATTAATCTGCTCATTTAAAACTTTAATTTCACCTTCAGCTTTTTCCTTACTAAGAAGGAGATCATTATAGGTGACTTTATCGGCTTCAATACTTACATCAAACGCCTCAAGCTGCTGTTCTAATCTCTTGTATTCATCCTTAGTATTTTCATATTCCCTTTGAGTAGATTGCATATCCTCCTTAGTAATTGATATCTTGTTGTCAAGTTCCTCCTTGGAGCTATGAATTTTATCATATTCCTTTAAGAATTGAGATACTTCAAGATCCTTTAGTTCTTCCTTATATTTTAAATATATCTTTGCAGTTTCGGATTGACCTTCTAGTGGACCCAGTTGTCTTTCTATTTCAGATATTATATCTGAAACTCTTGAAAGATTTAAGCGCTCCTCCTCCAGATTTTTCTCTGCAGCGTTTCTTCTGCGTTTAAACTTAACGATTCCGGCAGCCTCATCGAATAATTCTCTCCTATCCTCAGGCTTTCCACTTAAAATTTTGTCAATTTGCCCTTGACCAATAATAGAATATCCTTCTCTACCAATACCGGTATCCATAAATAGCTCCTGAATATCCTTAAGGCGACAAGAGGAACCATTGATCATATATTCGCTTTCTCCTGAACGATAAACCTTTCTTGTTATAGTTACCTCCTCGAATTCTATAGGAAGCTTATGATCGGAATTATTCATTGTAAGCGAAACATATGCATAGCCAAGAGGTTTTCTCATCTCAGTACCAGAAAATATAACATCCTCCATCTTAGAACCTCTTAGCTGTTTTGCACTTTGTTCTCCAAGTACCCAACGAACAGCATCGGCAATATTGCTCTTTCCGCTACCGTTCGGACCTACGATGGCGGTAATACCATTATCGAATTCAAGTAGCATTTTATTTGCAAAGGATTTAAACCCATGTACTTCTATGCTTTTTAAATACATCTAGTGTCTCCCATCCGTTTATTTGTTTTGCAGTCTTTTTATAGCTTGCATAGCAGCTTCTTGCTCTGCAGCCTTTTTAGTTTTACCAATACCTAAGCTCACCTGTTTGCTTCCGATAAACAGAGCCATTGTGAATGATTTATTATGGTCAGGACCTTCTTCGGATATGAGTTTATAGCGTATTTTTTGTTTGCTATCATCATTTTGTACTATTTCCTGTAAGATAGTCTTGCTATCAAAAAAGAGCTTCTTATTTTCAACTTTATAATGAATATTACTCTTTATGAACTCTTTTGCATTAGTAAAACCACCGTCAAGATAAATAGCGCCAATAATAGCTTCCAAAGTATCGGAGAGAATGGATTCTCGTTCTCTTCCCCCTGAGATATCCTCACCCTTGCCTAGTAGTAAGTAATCTCCTATATTCATATCTCTAGCACAGTAAGATAGTGTCTGTTCGCAGACTATACTTGCTCTAAGTTTTGTTAAATCTCCCTCAGACAAATGCTTATGCTCATTATAAACATACTCACTGGTTATAAGCTCTAATACGGCGTCTCCGAGAAATTCTAGACGTTCATTATTGTCTTCCTTATTCATCTTCATTTCATTTGCATACGAGCTATGAGTTAGAGCATGAAGAAGAAGCCCATCATTTTTAAAGCTATATCCAATTTTATGTTCCAATTCTGAAAGGGAGGTTTCATAATTTTTACGATTACTCATGTGTATGATTCTCCTTTAATATACTTTTTATTGAATTAAAAGCCCATTAAATAAGGTAAACCTTATTCACAGGGCTTTTAGATATCAGTAATAAATAATATGAATCTAATTTGTTGCATTTTTGATTTGTTCTA
>CAZDWP010000381.1:0-2073 GCA_964508985.1 uncultured Herbinix sp.
TTGCCTGTCCCTAACTCAAATGTTAAAAACCTGGAAGACCCAGTGCTTAAAGCCCCACTTATAAATGAAAGAAAACCAACTATACCGCCTACAGTCTGATAAACTCCATAATCATCAATGCCTAAAGTCTTTAATATTACCCTTGATGTATACAATGATACTAGCATTGTTATCATCATACGGAAATATAAAAACAGAGTGTTTTTAGCTATTTTTTTATTGTTTGATTGTACTTGGTGCATCCCTAATTAAAAGCATTAATTTTTCGCCTTACTTTAAGCAGAATGCTTAAAAAAAAAGAACCTTTATATCTAATTAAGTAATATGTAATCTTATCGGATATTTTTTTATCTTTCAAATAATCGATGTATTTCAAATTGAATTTTTTCAATTGCTCTTTATTATTCATAGAATAATACTTATAAATTATTCTGTCAATTTCAGCATCAAATTTATAATCTATGCCATCAAGATAGTTGTTGTTTTTATAATACTTTATAGTTTTATCAATACCATCTTTTAAGGATATTGTTTTAAAATTAGGAACTATACTTTTTATTTTTGAATTATCCACTAATTGATTAATTCCTCTTCCTCCTAATATCTCTCCTTTTTTAGAAGGCATTTTATTTGCTAAGTATTCCTTAGGAACATTAGCATAAATGGGTTTTGTATTTAATATTTCACCTAAAGTTTCTATTACATCTTTCCAACTGTATCGTTCATCCCCAACAATATTAAAAACCTGATTATAAGCTTTTGAATTATCAAATAATGCAACTGCGCCTTTAGAAAAATCTTCAACTCTTGTTATTGTTGATATGTTTTCTCCATTATCCCATATTAATATTGGTTTTTTATGTAAAATTCTAGAAACAATAGTCCAATGTAAACCATATCTAGGCATTATCCCATAGGGTATTCTTGTATTATCATAAGTCACAGCAGGTCTAATAATAGTATATTTAATGCCAAATTTCTTACATAAAGAAACAACTTTATTCTCACAATTGACTTTATTTACACTATAAGTCCAAACAGGATTTACTAATGGAGAGTTTTCTGAACATACATAATTTCCTTTCCCTTTATTATATACTGCACATGAAGAAATAAAAACAAATTGATTACAATGGTCTTTATAAATAGGAAGCCTAGCTGTAATTTGAGAAGGAGTATACGAAATAAAATCAATAATTACATCAAAAAAAATATTTTGTATTAAATCTTGAACACGATCTAAATCATTTATATCTGTTATAATTTGCGTTACTGTTTTCGGTATCACTTTTTTTCTCTTTCCTCTATTCAAAATAAAAACTTCATGTCTTAATGAAACTAGTTGATTCATTATTTCAGTACTTAAAACTCCAGTTCCACCTACTAATAATACTTTCATCTAAATAAATATTATGTTAATTATTAATGCCATTCTATTTTTTCTTTAACAATCCTTGCTGGTATACCTGCTACCATACTATGCGCAGGCACATCTTTGTTTACTAATGAGTTGCTTCCTATAACAGCTCCATTGCCAATTGTAACACCCGGCATGATTGTAACATCCGATGTAATCCAAACATTATCACCTATTATAACCGGTGCATGATTTCTGTAACTTGAAGATAAAATTACATGTGGTCCATTCCAATCTCTTATTGTAACATTTCTGCCAATACGCACACCATTTCCAATAGTTATTTCTTTTGCACACATTATGTTCAAATTCATATTACTTGCACCTTGTCCTATTGTCAACACACCCTCATTCACTATTTGAATATCAAAACCATACCTAAGTAAATAAGGTCCTGTTCCATATCTTGTAAGAGGCCCATCGTTTATTATTAACGAAGTGTTCTTATCCATTTTTAATCTGCTTTCATATTTTGAACCTTTTACTGATTTCGCCCCAAATTTCGCCTCCTTATTAATTATAATTTCAGCATTTGGATGAATATCGAATACGGTATGAGAAGTAGGAAATATTAAATGGCTGAGCTTCCAATTACTTTTCGTGTTTTTTCTGAAAAAATTCAACCATAAAAAACGATAATATGTAATTGGATTAAA
>CAZDWP010000382.1:0-2068 GCA_964508985.1 uncultured Herbinix sp.
ATATCGGATGCGGGGAAAGAGGAAATGAGATGACGGACGTTCTTAACGAATTTCCGGAGCTGAAGGATCCTAAGACAGGAAACTCTCTAATGGAGAGAACAGTACTGATAGCTAACACATCAGACATGCCTGTTGCTGCCCGTGAGGCATCTATATATGTTGGTATTACCATAGCAGAGTATTTCCGTGATATGGGTTACTCTGTAGCATTGATGGCAGATTCCACATCCCGTTGGGCTGAGGCTCTTCGTGAGATGTCGGGTCGACTTGAGGAAATGCCCGGTGAAGAAGGTTATCCAGCATATCTTGCCAGCCGATTGGCACAGTTCTATGAGAGAGCAGGTAGGGTAATAAGCCTCGGTAAGGAGCCTAGAGAAGGAGCCTTATCTGCAATTGGAGCTGTATCTCCTCCCGGTGGTGATATATCCGAACCGGTATCCCAGGCTACACTTCGTATTGTAAAGGTGTTCTGGAGTCTGGATGCTAATCTGGCTTATAGAAGACATTTTCCAGCTATAAATTGGCTGACAAGCTATTCCCTATATGATATGGGAAAATGGTTTAATGCTAATGTTGATAGTAAATGGAGCGATCTGAAAGCACGTATCATGAAGCTATTAAATGATGAGGCGGAGCTTGATGAGATAGTAAAGCTGGTTGGTATGGATGCCTTATCGGCACCTGACCGCTTAAAGCTTGAAGCGGCGAGATCCGTTCGTGAAGATTATCTCCATCAGGATGCTTTCCATGAGGATGACACTTATACAAGTCTAGAAAAACAGTATTTGATGATGGAGCTTGTTATGAAGTTCTACGATTTTTCCTTGGAAAATCTAACTAATATATCCATAGATGATTTAGTAAGCTTGCCTGTTAGGGAAAGAATCGGCCGTTTCAAATATATTAAAAATGATATTATCAAACAGGAATATGATGAAGTCCTGATACAATTGAGAACAGAAATCAATGGACTGGTAAAGAAGGAGGGAGCCTAATGCCAAAGGAATATAGAACCATTAGGGAGGTAGCAGGTCCTCTTATGCTGGTGCAGGGTGTTAAAGATGTTGCCTTTGATGAACTTGCTGAGATTGAACTAGCCAGCGGTGAAAAAAGACGCTGTAGAGTGCTAGAGATTGATGGAGGTAATGCCCTTTTACAATTATTTGAAAGCTCTACAGGAATAAACCTAGCCAGCTCTAAGGTGCGTTTTTTAGGCAGAAGTATGGAACTAGGTGTTTCAGAGGATATGCTAAGTCGTGTATTTGACGGCTTGGGGCGTCCTATTGACAATGGTCCAGAGATATTGCCAGAGCAAAGACTTGATATCAACGGACTTCCTATGAACCCTGCCGCAAGAAATTATCCTCAGGAGTTTATTCAGACGGGTGTATCCGCTATTGATGGTTTGAATACATTGGTTCGTGGGCAGAAGCTCCCGATATTTTCAGCAAGTGGTCTTCCTCATGCTAATCTAGCGGCTCAGATAGCCCGCCAGGCTAAGGTTCGTGGTACATCAGAGCCTTTTGCAGTTGTATTTGCTGCTATGGGAATTACCTTTGAGGAAGCGAACTTCTTTACGGAGTCCTTCCGTGAGACCGGTGCTATAGATAGGACTGTTATGTTCGTCAATCTGGCAAATGATCCAGCGATAGAGCGTATATCTACACCTCGTATGGCACTGACAGCGGCAGAATATCTTGCCTTTGAAAAGGATATGCATGTACTTGTAATCCTTACCGATATTACAAACTATGCTGATTCACTACGTGAGGTATCTGCAGCCCGAAAGGAAGTTCCCGGCCGTCGTGGATACCCCGGATATATGTATACTGACCTGGCCTCACTCTATGAGAGAGCGGGACGTAAGAAGGGTAAGTCAGGAAGTATCACTATGATACCAATACTCACCATGCCAGAGGATGATAAGACACATCCGATACCTGACCTTACTGGATATATTACAGAGGGGCAGATAATTCTAAGCCGTGAGCTACATCGCCAGGGCATCGCGCCACCGGTGGATGTATTGCCATCGCTTTCTCGTCTTAAGGATAAGGGAATCGGAGAA
>CAZDWP010000383.1:0-2059 GCA_964508985.1 uncultured Herbinix sp.
TGGAAGCTGGTAACCCTCGCATCTATATGTACGAAATCCATTGCTTCATACTGCTCAATCTCGTTGTTAAAATCCCATATCTTTGCATCAATTGTTCCTGTTTTATCCTGTAATATCAAAGATACATATTCCTTGCCGCTCTTTCCAGTCAAAACCAGCTTTGATTTACACAGATAAATTTCATTCTTTATCATATCGCCTTCTCTTAAATCTTGGATATACCTCATGTCTACCTAAACCTTTCTAATAAGAAATTGCAGATTAGCAGCTCAAGGACTTCGTCCCTTCGCTCATGTTGCACTTATCCATGAAAATCACCATAATTTATTATGACACAAAAGACGTATCACAATAAATCATGATAATTTCCATGGACTAATCTGCTTATACTGTATATTATACCCTAACACAAAAGATATATAAAGTGAAACCTTATTTATTGTAGCGGATACAATTTCCCATAACATAACAAAAGTGGCCGCTTCAAGAAGTATTCAGGAGGTTGCTTATATACCCTTAATGCAGCCTTAAAAGAACAAGCGCTTGATTTGTAAAGACATAAGCGGACGCTTGGGTCCGTTTTGGGCTTACAAATCATGCCGATGTACTTTTACGGGTGTGTGGGGTGTATAAGTAACCTTCTGGTGCCATTTGAAGCAACCACTTAGCCACAATATCTTTATTGTTTTTTATCTTCTAATACAACATTTATCTCGATTTCCTCGTCTGAGGTACCTGACGTTCGCTTTATTTTGAAAGTCACCTGAGCTCCAGGTTCATGCTCTGATATACTACTATAAAAATTGTTCATATTAGATACAACTCGGTCTCCTATATTCAGAATAATATCTCCGCTCATCATTCCTGCGCTAAATGCTGGAGAATCTTTCTTAACTTCATATACATAGACCCCCCTGGTAACATTATGCTCTGCCATGGCTTCTTGAGGTAAATTCTCTGCCACTACTCCGCAATATATTCTGGGTGTTTGGTCTATCATTTTATCTATATATGATTTCACCTTGCTGATACCTAAGACCGTACTAAGCTCTTTATTCATATCCTTCTTTAAGGTACGTGTAATTATTCCTACGACTTCCCCTTTAAAATTAGTTAATATACCATCGCTTTCTTTGTTAAATACTATATTGGTGTTAAACAAATCCAGCTCATGATCTGTTATGCTAATTATACTGCCCTTGCTTGTAACAATTCCTATATCAATTGATTCAGGATAACCATTAGGGCTTCCCAAAGCAATAACTGGACTTCCAACTGCAAGAGTATACGATTCTCCTATTGGAGCTACAACTATATTACCTAAAAACTTAATAGGTATGTCTGCCTTATTTACTGATATAATGGCTAAATTAAGCTCACTTTCATAATCATGAAGAATAGCATCTATAAAGGTTGTTTCATTAATTTCTATCTTAATACTGCTGGCATCCATAACCCTATCTAGACTTACTAAAAGCATTATATTCTTGCTATCATTTTTAACTACAACACCTGTAGTGTATATTCTTTTCTCGATTGGATTACCAAACCAATCCTTGCTGTCGACTATGCTGGATACAGTAAGGATGGACTTTTCCGTCACTTCAGAAACCCTCTTGATATCATTATACATAGCAACATAGTCATCTATATCCGCTTCGATAGTTTCTGTAATGATAGGATTAGGCTCGTCGCCATTTACTTCAGATGGCTGTCCCTGATCATTATTGGGTTTATCCTTTGGATTGTCTTCAGGACTATCTTCGGTATTATCTTCAGGACTATCTTCAGTATTATCTTCCGTATCATCTAGCTGATTATCTTCTGAATCATCTTCATTAGTATCATCATGTTCTGTCTCTGCTGGTGTAGGCGTCGGTACAACTAATGGATTTGGCTCATCCTTATTTAGCAGCTTATATAATCTAGGCTCTGCTATGCAGAATGTAAGTACTGCAACTAAACCAAATATAATTGCCATAAGAATTGTCATAAGAAATGGTATAAACCATTTTCTGAATTTCTTATGCTTTTTGGGCAATACTTGCTCTTTTATAAA
>CAZDWP010000384.1:0-2057 GCA_964508985.1 uncultured Herbinix sp.
TGGCATTGATTTCTGCAGTTGCAATTTTTATTGGAGTAGGCCTTATTGGTTATCGCGTGTTGGGCTATAGGGTTCAATCTGTTAGTGGAGGTTTGGCACAAGCCATCATCTCATTAGCCTCAATATTAATAGGAGTATATCTTTCTGGATTTGTAATTCACAAACTTGCACCCACTTTCAATACAACTGTTACTTTAGATAAAGCAGTTAAACTAGTAGGTTTCTCTTACACAGCAATTCTGTTAGCTGGTGTGCTCAATATATTTCCACCTCTTGCATTTTTTACATTCCTTGGAGGACTCTATAGTTTATACATCCTTTATATTGGGTTCAAACCAATGACCAATGTGTCGGATGAGAAATCGTCGAGTTATTTCATTGTAAGTCTTCTAGTAATTGTAGGAGTTTATATAGTTATAGGAGTAATTCTAGCTGGAATAGTTGGAGTGTTAGGATTTACAACACTAGGCGGATTCTAGAAAAAAAACGTTTCCTTTTTCATTTTAAATTCTACTTTAAAGTAAACAGGTAATTACGGTTATTTTGGTTCATAAATAATGTGATTGTTAGTTAGGTTATCTGTTTCAATTCAGGTGAGCAAAAGCTTGCCTGAATTTTTTTTGATGTTACATTCAAAATCAGTTGATTGGATCAAACTCCATGGCATGTAAAACCATCCACTAATGAAGCAAATGAGGTTACCAGAAGAGTAAGAGCATCATTTTCGTTTTACAACACTAAAGAAGAGATTGACCAACTGGTAGCGGGAATAAATAGAGTGGTATCGATGTTTTAACTTGAAATGATAAGACTAAACTCTAAAAACCTTATCTCTGCTCTTTCTTATCAAAGACTCAAAACTGTGGGTTTTCTATAGACACTACCTATAAAAACAAGGATACCTATTTCCAAACCGATATCCAATGCCCAACATCAAGTAGTTGGGTTCTCTGAAGTTCTGGAGATTATATCCAATATGAATAAACGTATTGCGAGTCACCTCTATTTTAAGCGCAAATGTCTGATACAATCCTTTTAAGTCGCCACCGCCATGTAGCACATTGGCTCCTATACCCAAACCAACAGTAAAGTAAGGCATCACATATTCTCCGCGTGCTGAAACACCGAGTGCCAATTGTTTCTTAAGAGTTGAGGGCTTATAGAATGTGTATCCTGGGTCGGGCTGTCCTATTTCAATAATGTAATCTTCTGTATAAACATTGGCACTACTATCGTAAACCCCATCCAACGATAATCCGAAGCGCAGATTATAGTTCATGTTGTACATTGGGTTGATATTGAATCCAGCCACGCGATAGGTGTGTGGTGAGGCTAAGGGTTTCTCATCCAGAACAAATCCTTTGCGTCGCCACGAACCAAACAACACAATATCTGTACTAATGTGTTTCGGAAATTTTAGAATAGGTAGTGCTCGTGTAACTATCGCCTTTGAGATATTTTCGGTATCTCTGTTAAAGTTATACACTACTCCAAGTTTCACATCAACTGCATTGAGCCCTGCATTGGGGAACTTGGTGTTGCCATTAGAAAAGTGGGTAAGTGTAGCTCCATAAATTAAATCAACCTTTGATGAGAGTTGCTGCTTAAGATAGAAGTTTGCATTCATGTATGCATTAAAACTCGATCCCATCATTCCGTTAAATGAGTTCTGTTCTTTGTCGTAAGGCTTCCAACCTTCCGATACTCCAAAATTCCATTCATAGTTAAAGGATACTCTTCGAGCAAGTTGTGCAATAGTTGCACCTTGAAATAGATAAAGGGCAATGGGGTTGCCTATTTCAGCCGAGTTGCAAAAATTATAATGCGTTACTCCTATACCTTGGTACACATTTCGGTAAATTTTATTTACGTAAGAATTGGGTTGAAACTGGAACGAATATTTAAGATGTGTAGAATAAAGACGTTTAATAGGTTTGCCCATCATATTTTCTCCTTTCAAAAAAGGATTGATGCGAAATATATTACCTGGACGCACCTCTATACCTAATTGATATATGTAGGGGCGTGAATTAAAAGCTGAATCTTTTGAATTTTGA
>CAZDWP010000385.1:0-2053 GCA_964508985.1 uncultured Herbinix sp.
TCTATGCATGTCCATGCGTGGAGTCAGTAAACCTGGAACAAAGACCGTGACATATGTTTGCCGTGGTGAGTTTGAAAGTGATAAATCTCTACAGGCAGCTGTATTTCAGATTATATAGCGGTGTCAGGTACCACAGTCCGGTGTATACGGTACCAGACACCGCACACAAGTTATGGTGCAGTCGGTACCAGACACCGCACACAGGTTATGGTATATACGGGTACCGGAAACCGCACACAGGTTATAGAATGGAAAGTATGGGGGTATATGGAGAAGATTGTGAGAATAGGTAGCAGAGTATTCCCACTTGGAGAACGGACCTATGTAATGGGAATACTGAATATAACACCGGATTCCTTTTCGGATGGTGGCAAGCATAACCGATTAGACGAAGCCGTGGAGCATGCACTAAGAATGGTAGAAGAGGGTGCAGATATCATCGATGTCGGTGGAGAATCTACAAGACCGAATTACTCCATGATTTCAGATGAAGAGGAGATCGCAAGAGTCATTCCTGTAATTGAAGCAATAAGAAAGAAAACCGATATACCCATATCTGTTGACACATACAAAAGCAAGGTGGCAGATGCCGCATGTCAAGTCGGAGCAGATATGATAAATGATATATGGGGAATGCGATTTGATGCAGACATGGCAAGAGTAGTAGCAAAAAATAGTGCTTCAGTATGTATAATGCATAATCGAAGTGCTATCGATTATAAACATTTTTATAAGGATTTATGTGATGACTTAGAAAAAAGCATAGAGTTGGCTTTAGATGCAGGAATATCTAAGGATAAGATTATTCTCGATCCTGGGATAGGGTTTGCTAAGACATATGATATGAACCTATATCTTATAGGCCATCTGGAGCAAATGCATGAGCTCGGTTATCCAATTCTTCTTGGCTCATCCCGCAAATCAGTTATTGGACTAACCCTAAATGAACCTGTTGAAAATCGTCTAGAGGGAACTCTGGCGACTACTGTAATAGCTGTAATGAAGGGATGTCAATTTGTGAGGGTGCACGATGTTAAGGAGAACATCAGGGCGATTCGTATGACAGAGGCTGTAAGCGGTACCTGGTACCACAGTCCGGTGTAAGCGGTACCAGGTACCACGAAAGGTAGGTACCACGATAGGAGGGGATAGTATGGATAGAATAACAATTTCGGATTTAGAGGTATTTGCATTTCATGGAGTGTTAAAAGAGGAGAACTCCTTGGGACAGAAGTTTTTAATATCTGCGGAGCTTTATATGGACGTGTCAGAGGCTGCTAAGGATGACGATATTACAAAATCTATAAATTATGCGGATGTATGTAAGAATATAGATATATTTTTAAAGAATAATACCTTCAAGCTCATCGAAACTATGGCAGACAGGCTTGCAAGGCATCTTTTAATTTCATATAAGATACTTAATGAGGTATGTATTAAGGTTAAAAAGCCTTGGGCTCCCATACTAATGACTCTAGACACAGTATCTGTATCTGTGAGTAGAAAATGGCATCATGTATATCTAAGCCTTGGTTCAAATATGGGAGACACTGAGGAAAACATAAATAAGGCAATCAAGCTTCTGGATAATGAGGATGATTGCCATGTTATTCGTGTATCTGCACTTCGAATCACAAAACCAGTGGGATCCATTGCACAGAACGACTTTTTAAATGGAGCTTTATGCCTGAGTACTCTTAAGACCCCTTGTGAGCTTTTGGAGTTAATAGCTTACATTGAAAAGGAATTAAAACGTGTAAGAAGTGTTCATTGGGGTCCCAGAACCATAGATCTAGATATCCTATTATATGATGATCAAATCATACAGTCAGAGAATTTGACTATTCCTCATCTTGAAATGGATAAAAGGTTGTTTGTCTTAGAGCCCATGGCTGAAATAGCACCATGGCTGAGGCATCCTGTGCTGGGTAAGACGATGAAGGAACTAAAAGATGGTACCTGGTACCACAGTCCGATGTAAGCGGTACCAGGTACCATATGATTATTCTTCGTTTAGGTATGGAGGATTAAAGGTTCCAAGCTTTGAGCTACC
>CAZDWP010000386.1:0-2048 GCA_964508985.1 uncultured Herbinix sp.
TTGCCAAGGAAACTATTACAGGTGAAGAGTTCATGAGGCTTTATAAAGAGGTAAAGGGTGAGGATTTAACTGAGACTCATACTGAAGTTTTGGAGGATAGTAATAAGGATGAAGTTATAGCGGATACGATATCAAAAGATAGCAATTTAGAGGTAGAATAGTTATTAGTTCAAAAAGAAATTATAATTTGCATGATTAGGCCTGCCTATTCCATGGAGGATAGGCAGGCTTGTTTGTGCGTAAGTGTCAATAACTGAAATAGTGTTATCTGTTAAATGAGCCTTTTATATAATTTACATGCAAGAAAAAGTATCACTGAGTCACTTAAAATTCTGGGGTCATATGTTGTTAAATCAATAACCTTTTTAATTCTATACTGAACGGTGTTCTTGTGGATAAATTGTTTATGAGCAATCAAATCTAGCGAACCGTTTGATTCAAAATATATATTCAAAAAGTCCATAAGAAATTTCGACTGTTCCGGATTTAGTGACTTTAATATATTATGTAAAAAAGTATCAATTGCAGAAGTTGGGAGTTGACTAAGGAGAACTTCTAACGGTATTTTCTCATATATCAAGCATTTTTTTGATTCCTTTCTAGTGGCTATCTCCATAGCTTTCTCTGCTGCGGCTGTACAGTTGGAGGTTCAATTGGTGCTGAGTCAATTTTAGAGCTAGAAGAAGCAGTAAAAGTAATACAGGATATTCACGATGCAGCAATAGCGGAAAGAAATAGTATAATTATTCTGTGTCATGGTGGTCCAATTTCTAGTCCAGAAGATGCACAATATGTACTGCAACATACAAAAGGGGTTCATGGATTTTATGGAGCATCAAGTGCTGAGAGAATGCCAGTAGAAGTTGCAATTACAGAACATATTAAGAAATTTAAATCCATTAACTTATAATTTGGTTTTTTAAAACAAAATAAGAGTCAATATATTACTGACTAGTAATATATTGGCTCTTTAATGTATAATAAGCGCTAACCTCTTACTTTGTAAATGAATCTTTATTAATGATATATTATAATCGTTGTAGTTGCATTTACACGTAATTTTATATAAAATAAAGACGAGCCAACGCGACTATATTTTAATGATTATTTTGTTTATGTTATTTATAAAGAAATAAATATATAATTGTTTACGTTCAGTATTAGGGAGTGATGATAAGAATGTTTAATATAGAAGAGGAATTAAAATTGCTACCGGATAAACCGGGAGTATATATCATGAGAGATAAGTCAGACACCATTATCTATGTGGGAAAGGCTGTCATTCTTAAGAACAGGGTTAAGCAGTATTTTCAAAACAACCGTAATCATACCAATAAGATAAAGCAAATGGTGGAGAATATAGACCACTTCGAATATATTGTAACTGATTCAGAGGTGGAAGCTTTGGTGCTTGAGTGTAACCTGATTAAGGAGCATAGGCCTAAGTACAATACCATGCTTAAGGATGATAAGACATATCCTTATATTCGTGTTACTGTTAATGAAGCCTATCCAAGGGTGCTATTCTCTAGGGAGATGAAGAGAGACAAGTCCAAATACTTCGGTCCCTATACCAGTACGACAGCAGTTAAAGATATTTTGGATCTTTTAAGAAAAATATATAAAATAAGAACCTGTAACAGAAATCTTCCCAAGGATATTGGAAAGGAAAGGCCTTGTCTCTATTACTATATGGGACAATGCGATGCCCCATGTCAGGGCTTTATCTCACAGGAGGAGTATGGCAAGAACATCGACCATGCAACCCAATTTCTTGGCGGAAATTATACTTCTGTTGTTAAGAGTCTTGAAGAAAGAATGAATGTGGCTGCCCAGGCCATGGAGTATGAGAAGGCCGCCACTAATAGGGATCTACTTGGAAGTGTAAGGCAGATTATGAATAAGCAGAAAATAACTGATACAGATCAGGCAGACAGAGATATCATAGGATTTGCTAGAAATAAGGATGAAGCTGTAGTGCAGACCTTCTTTATAAGAGGAGGAAAGCTTATTGGAAGGGATCATTTTTATCTGACAGGTGTAGAGGA
>CAZDWP010000387.1:0-2023 GCA_964508985.1 uncultured Herbinix sp.
AAGATCCAAATCCCATACAGCCATAGCTACATGCCTTTGAACCATTTCCGCCAATTCCTGATGCTAATTTACAGTCCTTTGGACCATAATAAGTGGAGTTGATTTTAGACTTATCACAGGTACCTAGACAATCTACATATGCAACTTGTTTTTCTGTGACTTCTACACTGCTACCCATAACCGTTGCAATCTCTTCGTGAATATTACTACTAGCTACAGGGCACACATTGGCAGCCGCTTCTCCTGTTGCAATTGCCTTTGCACAAGCATCACAGCCGGCATATCCGCATCCACCGCAATTAGCTCCCGGAAGAAGATCTCTGACCTTTGACTCGGTTTCATCTATAGGTACTTCTAGCTGCTTTGATGCTAATCCTAAAAACAAGCCAATTAAAAGACCAAGAAGGCTAACTACGCCGGTAGCAATAGCAATACCCTTAACACTTATTGCTAAAATAACTCCGGACATCACGGGGAGAAAATTGCCTGCTTCTAACATCTCATTAATAAACATTCTTAATCTCTCCCTTCTATATTAATCCGGCGAATCCGTAGAATGCCATTGCCATTAAGGTTGCTGTTACAAGAGTTATAGGAAATCCCTTAAATGATATTGAAACATCATTATGTTCCATTCGCTCACGGATGCCTGCCAAAATAACAATTGAAACTGTATATCCCACAGCAGTAGCGAATCCATTAATGATACTCTCTACAATATCAAAGCCATTATCTACGTTAATAAGGGCAACACCGAGTACTGCACAGTTTGTAGTTATTAAAGGAAGATATACACCCAATGCATCATAAAGTGAGGGACTATATTTTTTAATAACCATTTCTACAAACTGAACAAGGGCTGCTATAACAACAATAAATACGATTGTCTTTAAATAATCAAGACCCATAGGGGCTAAAATGAAGTCGTATATCATGCTACATATAATAGAAGCTAATGTTATTACAAAAACTACTGCAAATCCCATGCCGGTAGCTGTCTTTATTTTATTGGAAATACCTAAAAAGGAACATATACCAAGGAATTGATTTAATACAACATTGTTAATAAATGCTGCGCTGATTGCAATGACTAATAGGTTTACAAAATATTCTGAACTCATCTAAATCATTCCTCCTTTCCTTTTGCTTCGTTATTTTTATCTGCTTCATGGTAAGTGGTATAGGTCTCTTCACTGCAATTAGCGCAGTCACCGCCACAGGCTAGAGCAGACTTTTTCCCTGTTCCATTGGTTGCAGAAGGAAGTCTGAGCTTATTTTGCAGAGCAGTAAGCATGGCTACTACCAGGAACGCTCCCGGGGCCTGGACAAAGATTGTTATAGGCTCATAGCTTTTTGGCATAACCTGAAAATCTAGGATAGTACCTGCACCAAGCAATTCACGGAAGGATCCTATCAAAAATAGGGCTAAAGTAAATCCAAGTCCCATTCCTATTCCGTCAAAAAATGAAAGTCCAACTGAATTTTTTGCTGCATATGCTTCTACACGGCCAAATATAATACAGTTTACAACAATCAGCGGAATATAAATTCCTAATGACTCATTAATAGAAGGTAAGTATGCTTTTAATACCAATTCAACAATTGTTACCATTGAAGCCACCACAACTATATAATATGGCATTCTAACCTTATCTGGAATAAATTTTCTTAGTGCTGCTATTATTACGTTGGATACAACTAGAACTGCAGTTGTAGATAATCCCATACCAAGCGCATTAGTTGCTGATGTAGTTACTGCTAAAGTGGGACACATGCCAAGCATTAGAACAAATATGGGGTTTTCTGAAAACAATCCATTTGTAATACGTTCAATATATCTATTCTTATATAGTCTATTTATAAAAGCTTTAAATTTATTCAATTACTACACCTCCTAGCTCAGGAACATACTCTGTCAAAAAGCTCAAACCCGCATTGACAGCACCTACTACTGCTTCAGTCGTAATGGTGGCACCACTGTATACATCAATCTCATTTGCTTCAGAAGCACTATTGTTAGTCA
>CAZDWP010000388.1:0-2016 GCA_964508985.1 uncultured Herbinix sp.
CAGAATCCAATCCTTTCTGATTAATTACACCAAGAATATAACCGTTATTTTGAAGTCTTTTGTTTTCCTTCTTGCTGACTTCATTCCTCACTTCAATTTTTAATTTTGCAGCTTGTGCCATAATATATTCCTCCTTAATTTATCTCACATATATTCTAACTTATTTGCTCGTAGATTATTTCACTTATCAGATATTTGTATATACAATTAGAATGATGAACCAAAATAACAAATAAGCATATATTCTTATTTTATATAATTCTATACAAATGTCAAGTTTTTGGCTCATTTATTATTCAGTTATATATTTTTTAACACTAAATGAGCCATGTCAAATATTCTAATAAAAAAGAGACGGTATATAAAATCACCATCTCTTCAATCTTCAATCTTAATATCAGCTATTCCGAAAGGATTAGCGTAGCTACTCCGAAAGGATTAGCGTAGCTACTCCGAAAGGATTAGCGTAGCTACTCCTTTACGCCTCCTAATGCAACACCTGCGATTATATACTTTGATAATGAAAAATATACAACAAATAGAGGTAAAACAGTGAGTGCAAGTCCAAGATAAACTGAACCGTACTCTGTCTTATAGATATCTCCTTTTAGCTGACTTATCATAATCGGCATAGTGTACTTTTCTCTATTAGTAAGTAATATCGATGGCATAAAGTAATTGTTCCAGCTTGCAACAAAGGCGAATATAGCTTGTGTTGCTATAGCAGGCTTCATTATAGGTATTACAATTCTATTAAAGATATGGAATTCACCTGCTCCGTCAATTCTTCCAGAATTTACGATATCTAGCGATAGTGTACCTAATAGATACTGGCGCATAAAGAAGACCACTGTAGGTGCAGCAATCGCAGGAAGAATAAGCGGCAGAAAACTATTAGTCCACTTAATACGATACATAAACTGATAAAAACCTATACTAGTTAACTGAGCGGGCACCATCATAACAGCCAATATAAATGCAAAGAAAGGCTGACGCAGCTTCCAATTATAAGCCACTAATGCATAAGCAGTTAGTGAAGAAAAATATGCTGTTAATGCTGTGGCACCAATAGATATAATCATTGAATTTACAAATCCTATTACAGGACTAAAGCTTTTTCCATCAAATACTGCATAGTTGCTACCTAAGTATTTGGATGGTATTAAAGATATAGCATTCGATTGTATCTCATATGTCCCACGCGTTGCATTCACGAACATTATATAAAATGGTAAAATACTTAGTATTGCGAGAGATATACATGCTACATATACAAAAATTTTATATAGCTTTTGAGGTATGGTTACTTCATGTCTCATTTTGCCAACCTCCTTGTTTCTTTTTCAATTTTTCTAAGCGCTTTCTGCTGTTTTTTCTCCAGCTTTCTAATCCTCGCTTCGTCTTTATCATACATTATCAAGAATAATGCAGCCGAGCATATGGCGATAATACCAAACATTATTAAGCTTGCTGCAGCGGCTCTATTATACATATAACTTCCTGAAAATGCTTGATTATATATAAATACTGATGAGGTAAGTGTCCCATTATCCGGACCCCCATTATTAAATAGCTTAGGAATATCAAACATGTTCAATCCACCAACCAAACTGGTAACTAAGGTAAACAGTAGTATTGTCCTTAGGTTAGGTATTGTAATCTTAAAAAAAGTCTGCCTGCTGGTAGCTCCATCTATCTCTGAAGCCTCATATAATTCAGGATTTATCCCGAGTGCACCTGAAACCAGAATAATCATGGTATAACCATACCACATCCAGAACTGTATAAAGGCTATGATTCCTCTGGAAACAGTCTTATTTAAAAGAAAATTGTATGATGCATCCATAATGCCCATATTCTGTAATAGGGAATTAACAGGACCTGTTGGATATTGAAACAGCTGATAAAACAATATGGCTATGGTAGCCTGTGTAATAATATTTGGCATATAAAACACTACTTTAAAAAATCCCTGGCCCTTAATCTTACGACGATTATTGGTAAACCAGGCTGTTA
>CAZDWP010000389.1:0-1999 GCA_964508985.1 uncultured Herbinix sp.
TCTTCTCCTAACAGGTTTAACAAACCTGTTAGGTATGAAAACACTACCTAAAAAAGGAACCTGCTTAGATTCAATTCTTATGATTTATCTAACTGACAAAATCAATAAAAATCAAACACAATAAATACGAATCTTGTGGTATAGTAGGATTGCCATTCATCTTTAAATTATACCTAACAGGTTTTTGGAAACCTGTTAGGGTAGTGCTAAAACCCAGCTGAATCGGTCTTCTCCTAACAGGTTTAACAAACCTGTTAGGTATGAAAACACTACCTAAAAAAGGAACCTGCTTAGATTCAATTCTTATGATTTATCTAACTGACAAAATCAATAAAAATCAAACACAATAAATACGAATCTTGTTTTATAGTAGGATAGCCATTCATTTTAAATTATACCTAACAGGTTTTTGGAAACCTGTTAGGAAGTGCTACAACCTAGCAGACTCAGTCTTCTCCTAACAGGTTTGACAAACCTGTTAGGAAGTGACTTTTAAATACTTATTTTTCTTGCTACTTTTCCTCAAACTCATCCGTTCTAAATGGCACTGCAGGTAACTCCCGTGTATTGTATAAATTACCAATTTGGAAATTCTTGAAACAGTAACGCACTGCTACAGGATTTGGTATATTCTCGTTGGAGACAATCACCGTCTTATTTGCTTTATCTATCTCCGCTATAGCAGGATGAAAAATCTCGTCACTTCCAGCGATTTCAAATCCATTGATTTCCTCTGCACCACCAAAACCGTCTTCAGTATGGTAGAAAGAAAGAATAATCTTGTCATCTTTCACTTCCATCGATTTATATTCAGGTCCACGTGCCCAAATGCTTTTATAACCATAGGTGTCTGACAAAGCCATAAAACCAAGTCTTTTTCCTACATCTTTTTTATTGCGTGGGTGAATATTATTTTTCTCATATTTTTCGACAAGATCGTTTGTAGAAATCATTCCGCTATTGGGTATCAGTGACTGAGCTTTGTATTGAGCTTCTCTCAAATATTGTGCTTGCCTCTTACCATAATCATAAGGAGCAATCTCAACATAATAAAATGGTAGATTACCCAAATTCCAATCGCTCCTCCACAGATTAACCATATTGGCAAATCGTTGAGCATACACTTCATGTTTACCAACATTAGATTCACCTTGATACCATACAAAACCCTTTATGGTGTAATTCTTCAGCGGGTGAACCATAGCATTATACATAACCATAGGGCGCTTCGATGGACTAAGCGCTTCAATTGTTCTTTCGTCAAGGTCAATATCAGGATAAGTTTTCAGCAATTCTCTGTTGGTCCATCCCTCAACAATTGTACCTCCCCAACTCGATGAAATGATACCAATAGGCACATTCAATGATTGATAAAGAGTTTCAGCAAAATGATAAGCAGTTGCACTGAAATCAGCAGCGTTTTCTGGATTGGACTCTTTCCACGTTCCATTTACCATTTCCTGTGGTTCCATTGCGGCTGTTTTCAATATAGTGGCAATTCTAATACCTTTGTTCATACCAGAAAAAGCGATTGTTTCGTTTGCACCTAATACGGGGTTGCTTGTAGCACCATTCAACGTTCTGTTCATATTGCTTTGTCCTGATGCAAACCAAACTTCTCCAATCAGTACATTATTCAACACTACTTCCTCTCCGTCCGATATGGAAATGGAATAAGGCGTGAAGCTAGCTTCGGGAGTAGCAACAGTCACCATCCAGTTCCCATATTTGTCAACAGTAGTTTTCGCAATTGCAGTTGTCCACGACGGGTTCACTTCGATTGCTTTACCTGCATCTGCTTTACCCCAAATCTTGACATTAGTCTTTTGTTGCAACACCATATTGTCACTCATTATTTCGGGCAACACAGGCATTGCGAAACTAGTTGCAAAAAATGAAAGACATAAAATAATTAGAATACTCTTTCTCATGATAATTAACTTGTTAGATATTTATTGATATTATTATTTGTACAATTGTTTACTCCTCAATTGGTATA
>CAZDWP010000390.1:0-1993 GCA_964508985.1 uncultured Herbinix sp.
CCATAAGTCACCGCCTGTTTTTTTGCACAATATTCTGGTTCTATTTTATCATAAGAAAATTCACCTTAAGTCAATATCCGGATTTAAATCATATATTAGATTCCTAGGCTCTAATATATCAATCTTTTTATCATTGATAGTTAAAATTCCTGTAATTGCTCCCTTTACGGTAGTACTAAGCTTTCTGCCAGGTTTACTTATATTTGCTGTGGTTGTTCTATAGATGCCTTCTACAGAATCTACATGAAATCCTATATTCATATCCTTGATACTTGTTACAATAAGCATCTCTAACTTCTCATAATCAACATCCTCAAGCTTCAGGCTTGCCACAAGATCAATAATGGGAATTACAAAATCCCTTGGCATAACTACCCCTTCAATACATGGATGGGAATTCGGTATCTTCCTTGGTTTCTTGTCATAGGGTAGTATTTCTCTTATATCATCAATATCAAATCCATATGATATTCCCCCTGCTCGAAATTCTAAAATTTCAATCTCTCTATTTTCCTCAGCAAGCATTAATTCCTTCTCCATATTATCCTCCGCCTATGCATCATATTTGACTAATATATATATCGCCAAAATTCTGCTTATATTATAGTATATATAGTGAAAAAAGACAAACAAAAACATTTTGCACCCTACTTATTAATATATAAAAGGAAAAAGGCCATAATACAAAGTATAAATATATGGGTTACAAAAATAACATTCTATGTTATAATGTCCACGATAGGCGGCTTAGCCAAGAGAAATAGTATGCTTTCTTGTGACACGCCCTTCATGTCACAAAAAAGCATACTGTTTCACTTGGATAAGTGTAACGTGAACGAAAAACGCGTAGCGTTTTGAGTTCTAAGCCGCCGTAAACGGTGGATTTACTTAAGCCGCCGTAAACGGTGGATTTTATCTAAGCCGCCGTAAACGGTGGATTTACTTAAGTCGCCGTAAACATTTATATAATAATCTTAATGGAGGAATATACTATGAATGCTTCAATTGATCGTGATGGATGTATTAGTTGCGAACTCTGTGCTGAAACTTGTCCAGAGGTATTTCGTATGGCAGACGATGGACTTGCAGAGGCTTACACAAATCCCGTTCCTGCAGATGCAGAAGAAACTGCTCAAGAAGCAGCAGACAATTGCCCTACCAGTGTAATAACAGTAGAGTAACAAATAATTATATGAAGCTTAATAAAACCCTTATATAGATTATATATGGGTAACCGGCTAAAGCCGGTATAAGGAAAGTGCTGCATACCGATTGGTTTGCAGCACTTTCTTTATTATTCCATCCTATAAACTCAAAATAATTATTTTGTCTCTAAGATGTATTGATTTAATATGCTTTCCAGCATTTCCTGTCTACCTGATCTATTCTTAGTAACATTATTCTTTAAAGCATATGCTTCTAATTCCTTGAAGCTAACCTTGCCCTCAACAATGTCCTTACCAATACCCTCAGTATAGCTTGCATAACGCTCAGCCTTAAAGTTCTCAAATACCTTGTCCTCTAAAAGCTTCGCAGCAACCTTTAGACCCTTTGCAAAGGTATCCATGCCTGCAATATAAGCCAAGAATAAATCATCATCTTCAAATGAAGGACGACGTACCTTTGAGTCAAAGTTTAATCCGCCCTTACCAAGTCCACCGTTAAGAAGGATTTCATACATTGCAAGGGTAGTATCATAAACGTTAGTAGGGAACTGGTCGGTATCCCATCCAAGATTAGGATCGCCTGTATTAGCATCTACGCTACCAAGAGCTCCATTGATTCTGCTCATGTTAAGCTCATGCTGGAATGTATGCATAGCTAATGTAGCATGGTTTGCTTCAATGTTCATCTTGAAATGATCCTGTAAATTATACTTTCTTAAGAAAGATAGTACTGTTTGAGTATCAAAGTCATACTGATGCTTTGTAGGCTCCTTCGGCTTAGGCTCGATTAGGAACTGACCTGTAAATCCGATTTCCTTAGCATAATC